>CAJCIJ010000158.1 GCA_903970315.1 Actinomycetota bacterium | reverse complement strand
CGGTCTGTTGCTCGCGCCAGGAGGTGCTGTCGGAGCCGCTCATGACGCGAGCGGGGGCGATCTCGACGCCGTCGCTCTGCTACCGGTTGATCGCCCGCTGCTCGCCGGTGCACTCGAGGAGCCCGCAAGCTCGTAAGGGCGCCGTCACGCTGCGCGCGGAATGCGAGTGGAAATGATGAGAGAGATTGCTCATCATTCAGCGATGCCTTCCCGGCGGCATCGACACGCAAACGCCAGCCATCCGTGGCCTTGGAGCCGCGGTGGGGATCGTCGCGGTCGTGCTGAAGGTCTCAGCGCGGTCGAGTTGGTCCGGCTTCTGAGACGAATCACGACTGCTACGGCGATGGCGACGCTGCTGCTCGGCTGCGCCGGCTATGCGGACGCAGCGGCGGCTTCGACGATCGGCTACGTCTACGCAACCTCCGTCACGCCGGTCGGCGAACTCCAGGGCTTCAGCCTGAACGAACACGGCGAACTGGACCTCGTTACGAGCATCAAACTGACCGACGAGTACGGGCTCGGTGTGGCGGTGGCGCAGACGTCATCGGGCGTGTACGTGTATGCGCTCTCGGCCACCGCGCCAACCGAGACTAGCGCCGAGCTCGACGCCTACAAGGTGGACACGAGCAACGGGACGCTGACGCGGATCGGTGGCCTGGAAGTGACGGACGTCTGCAAACTCTCGGGCGACCCGGGACTGCTGGTGTTCGACGAAGAAGGCGCGGGGCCGGTCAAACTGTTCGCGCCGAGCTGCGAATACCCCGGCGAAGGCGCGACGGTGGGCCTGAAGACCTTCACCGTCAATACCGAAACGGGGATTCCGACCGAATCGCTGTATATCCACGAAAGCAAAACCGAAGGCTTCTTCGGCGCGGGCTTGGCGGGCAACGAGCTCACGTACATCTTTCAGCAGCACCGCGAGGCGTTCCTGCAGCCGCTGAAGATCAACACCACGAGCGGCGTCGTCGAAGGACTCTCGCCGCTGGGGCTGGCGGGTGGTCCGAAAGACAACGAGCAAGTCGACATCGGCGCCGCGACGACGGACAGATTTGCCGTCGGCAGCTTCTCGCCCGAAGAAGTCACCCAGGTCAAGGGCATCGCGCAGTTCGGGTTCGACGACAGCTTCGCGGAAGTGGCGCCGTACACCGAGGGCGTGACGGCGCTGGCCTACTCCTCATCCGCGCTGATCGCCGGCGAGGAAGGGCCGCAGGTCGAATTTCTGACGATCGGCGGCGATTCGGTCTACGACACCGTCAACCTGACCGACCCGCCGACCAGCCTCGCCCCCTACAAACAGCCGGACGGCGACGCGATCATCTCGATCTACACGCTCGGCCCATTCGCCTACCTGGGGGTGTACGGCGGTCCTGTCGTGCAGATGATCGATGAACCGGGCAAGGCGGTCACGTTCCCCGAAGATGCGTTCGCCGCGGGTGGCGCGGAGCCCTCGGTCGACGCGATGGACGGCTTCCTGACCAGTTCAATCCCGCCGCAGGAAGAAAAAACGTCAACCACGACCACCTCGACCACGACCACCTCGACCACGACCGCTTCGACGACGACCACGACCACCAACGAAACGCCGACAGGGAAACCTCCTGCGTCGATCACCTCTGGCCCCCCCGTCCTCAAAGCGATCGTGCTGGCCGGGCCGGCGAAGGCGAAATTCAAGAGTGGTGTGGTGAAGCTCGAGGTGACGTGCGGACTTCCCTGCACGGTCTCAGGGTCGGTTCTGCCTCCGGGTGTGAAGGCTGCCCGCAACACGGCCTCGAGGGCCCTGCCGTTCAAGAGCGTCCATCTCCCCGGGTCGGGCAAGCCGGCGCTCGTCACCCTCAGGTTCACGGTCGCCCAGAAGAAGCTGATCGCGGGGCTGCTGCGGCACGGCGGCAAGGTCGTGGCGAGGATCGTCGTGACAGAGGCCGGCGCCTCGCCTGGCGTCGAGACGATCCGGATCGTCTGACGGTCCGGTCGGTGCCGCGTGGCGCGCCGGCGTGCTCGCCCAAGTCTAGGCGCCATCCAACATGTGCTGGCGCTATAATGGCGCCAGATGCCTAGTGTCCAGATCAAGGACGTACCGGATGAGGTCCACGCGGTCTTGCGCCAGCGCGCTGCGGCCGCGGGCAAGTCCCTTCAGGAGTTTCTCCTGGCCAAGCTGGTCAAGGACGCCGGCCATCCCACGGTCGAGGAGGTGCTCGACCGTGCGGGCGAGTCCTCGGGCGGCAACTTCACCCTGGCGGACGCGGACCGGATCTTGCGCCAGGATCGTGACTCACGTTGATCGTCGTTGACGCCGGCGTGCTCGCCGGCGCCCTTGGCGCAGACACGGAGAGTGGCGACAGGGCCCGCGCGCGGCTTCGTGGCGAGGACCTCGCGGCGCCCGCGATCATCGACCTTGAGGTCGCCTCGGTGTGGCGCAGGACGCTCGCGGGGAACGATCGCCGTGCGGCGATTGCCCTGGCCAATCTGGCGCGCCTGCCGCTGACCCGCGCCCGACACCTGCCGCTGCTGGAACGCTGTTGGGAGCTGCGCCACAACGTAACCGTGTACGACGCCGCCTACGTTGCGCTGGCCGAGGCGTTGGACGTGACCCTGGTGACCACGGACGGCCGACTCTCTCGCGCGCCCGATATCCGCTGCGCCATTGACGTGCTCAGCTGACCCGACCGCTCGGGCTAGCGTGTTTTGGGCACGCAGGTGTGATAGATGCGCGTGCCGGTGATGGTCTTGCCGGTGGTGGTGAGGACGGTGATCTTGACGACGTAGCGACCCTTGGGAAGCCCTCTCAGGTTCACGGGAGCGCTGATTTTCGTGCGCTGTCGATCAGCATCGCGATCTCCACTCCGTAGCCGGCGCCGGAGCAGGCTCGATTGTTGAAGCGCGCCTGACCGGGGTATAGGACGGCATGGCCCCAATCAAGACAGGAGACGACATGGCCCAGCAAACAAAAGCTCAGCGCGCGCAGTCAGCCAAAAAGGCGGCCGCGACGCGTCAGGCCAACGCAGCGAAGCATGCCGGCGAGGACGCAAAGGGATCGGCCGAGCGAGCCGTGAAGCTCGCCGGCGAGGCCGCCAAGTCCGCCGGAGGCGCCCTGAAGGCGGTAGGCAAAGCCGCCACGGCGCGTTTGAAGTGATGACCTGACCCGTGTCTCCGAAAACGCGCTTGCGGCTGCCCAGCACGATCGGAAAGACGATGTTTGCGGGTGCGCTCGCGGAGCTTGAACCCTGGCCGGAAGTCTCGGTGCACAGCCGCTTGGCTACGCTTCGGCCCGGTGGAGCTGCAGCGGCGCATTGTGGAGGGGGCGGGTGAATTCTTGCTCTTCGCGCTGACGCCACCGCGCCTGACGACCGAACCGGAGCACGCCCGTCAGATCGCTGCGAAGACACTCGAGCGCCTGCGCCCCGTGGGCATCGACGGCCTAGTGCTCTACGACATTGATGACGAGAGCGACCGCAATCCCGAGGAGCGCCCCTTCCCGTTCCTACCCACGATGGACCCAGCCGACTACCTTGCTCGCGATCTGGTCGGCTTGGAGGTACCCGCAATCGTGTATCGCGCTGTCAGCAAGTACCCAGAGCAACAGCTCAGGTCGTGGCTCAGCGAACAGACCCCCACCCAGACGCTGTCGGTGTTTGTCGGTGCGTCGTCCCATGAAAAGCCGGTCGCGACCTCTCTGCCGCGGGCCTACGAACTACGGAGTGAGGTGCGCCGGGATCTCCTGCTTGGAGGTGTGGCGATCCCAGAGCGCCACGCGCGCGGTGGCGCGGAGCACCTCCGTCTGCTTGCGAAGCAGGCTGCGGGTTGCTCGTTCTTCGTCACCCAGATCGTCTATGACATCAACGCCGCGAAGGACCTGGTCTCCGACTATCACTACGAGTGCGCCGCTCGTGGTGTCAGGCCGGCGCCGATCGTCTTTACGTTCTCGGTCTGCGGGTCGGTGAAGACACTGGAGTTCGTTCAGTGGCTCGGTGTCGATGTGCCCCGCTGGATCGAGAACGAGCTGCGCCACGCGGAGGACACCCTGGAAGCGTCCTACGACCAGGCCGTCGCTACGGCCGTCGAGCTGATCGCATTCTGCCGGCGTGTCGGCGTCCCATTCGGGGTCAGCGTCGAGAGCGTCTCAATCCGCCAGGTCGAGATCGACGCCTCCGTCCGCCTCGCAACCCGGCTACAGGCAGAGCTACGTCGCTGATCCGCACCACCTGCATCGCAGGTGAGCAGTGGGCGCGAGCCGCTGCCGGATTGCGTGAAGCCCGCCCTAGCTGCCCAGCGGCCAGGGACTCGGCACAGCCTCCCAGGGCTCCTGCTGCCAGTCGGCGTAGGCCACGTCCGGATCGTCCGTCTCGGCGGCCACCGAAGCTCCGTACTTGGCGGCCAGCTCGCTCACCGGATAGTGCGGCTCATCCAGTCGCCGCGAGCCGATCATGAGCATGGCGCACGGGCCGTCACCAGCGCCGACGAAGACGTGATCGACACCGGCCGGACAGTGCACGACGTCCCACTGGCGCAGCGATCTCTCCTCGCCGTCGATGATGGCAATGCACTCGCCGTGGAGCACCAAGAAGTCCTCCTGTACCGGCTCTGAGTGGTAGCGGCAGTTGGGCTGACCGGGCTGCATCACCTGCACGTTTACGCCCGTGTCGGGCCACGGCTCGCCCTCTGGCTCCCAGTCGATCTGCGTGGCCCTGCGAGGATGGCTGCGCGCGGGCGCATCGGCGAGATTGATGACCAGGGCCTGAGCCACGGGGCAGACGATAGCCGAGGGCAGTGCGGCCCCGCCCCGGCGCTCGGAGCTGGGCAGATGCATTGCGTCGAAGTCGAATCCGAGCGCTTGGAAGCCCGCGGTGGGCAAGAACCGGTCCGTGGAAGGCGCCGGCGGCCGCGCGAGCGAACGCGCCCACTAACCTCCCCGCCGGACCAGATAGTCCCGGAACTTGGGCGCGGTATACGCGTACTCGCCCTTGCGGATCCGGTACAGCGCGCCCGCGTCGACGAGTCGGCCGAGCAGGACGTTGACGTTCCCGGGCGTCTTCTCAGACGCCCGGTTGAGATCGGCCGAGCGCAGCGGCGGATATGGGCACGCGGCGGAGGACGCGAGGAGGTCCTGCTCAGCGGGCGTCAGCGTCGCGATCCGTGGCTCGTAGAAGTCGCGGTCAAGGCGCCCGTATATATCTGGGCGCGTGGCGTCGAGCAGCTTCACACTGAAGCGCTCCACACCGGCGAGGTCCGCAGCCTCCCACAGCTCCGATCCCCACAGCTGAAGAAAGTATGGGTAGCCCTCGACTTCCGCAACGACCTCCCGCGCGAGCTTCGCATCGGTCCTGCGAGCTGTCTCCCCGAGCGGCCGGATGAACGCCTCAAGGGCCTGCTCGGACTCCAGCGAGCCGATCTCCTCGCCGCGAAACAGCCGCTCGCTGTAGGAGCGAGCCTTCTGCAGGTTGCCGGTCAGCGTTGGCAGGCCACAGAGGACGAGACCGAGCGGGAGCTCCGCGCGTTGCAGCGCAACCACCGGCGCGATCAGCAGCGACAGCGGATGCTCGCCGTGGCGGTCACGCTCGTCACGCACGAGCTGAGCCTCATCCAGCAACAACACGACACCGTTGCGGCCCTTTGCGAGGGCCAGCTCGACCGTCGAGAACAGGTCGCGGGCGAGATCCTCCTCACGCTCTGAGCCGAACGACACAGCCAGCGTGACCTCCTCCCACGTGAGCGACATGCTGGTTGCGCGCAGCGCGCGGCCGGCCACCGAGCGCAACCGCGCGAGGCGAGAGAGGCGCTGGCGCGTGTGCTCGAGCAGCGCCCCAACCGCTGTCGTGAGCGCCTCATCGGTGTTGTGGGAGGGCTGCAGCTCCGCGAGCGCCGGCTCCCAGTCGAACTCCTTTGCATGGTCGGCGAACTCCTCCAAGAGGACGGACTTGCCCACCCCCCTCAGACCGGTCACGCGCATGTTGGCCTGCTGCTCGGGTGCCGCCCGCAGCATCGCCGCGAAGCGTCGCAGCGGCGCCTCGCGCCCAGCCAAGTACAACGGGCGCACGCCGACCCCAGGCCGATAGGGGTTCTTTCCCGAAACTTGGCTCATTACAGTGGGTCTGTAATATAGCCTACTCCTAACAAGGATCTCGTAATGAGCCAAAACTCTGGCTCATGGTCCGCAGAGCCTGCACGTGGTCGGAGACCGATCCGCCTTCGCGGGTCCTCCCAATGGGCGCGGCGGGTTTCGAACCTGCGACCTCTCGCGTGTGAAGCGAGCGCTCTCCCACTGAGCTACGCGCCCTCGGCGGCCGATTCTATTGGCCGGACAGCTGGGGACCGAT
>CAJCIJ010000157.1 GCA_903970315.1 Actinomycetota bacterium | reverse complement strand
CGAGCAGCGCCACGACGAAGTAGGTGCTCGGCCCGCTGCCGTGCAGTCGATCCGATAGGCCACTCGCGCCGATAGACGCGACAATCACCAGCCCCAGCGCCACCAACCCCGCCACAATCGTCGGGCGACGCCCACGCGACTTGCGACCGAGGTCGTCGAGTCCTAACGCGGCAAGCACCACGACAGCAAGCTCGACGGTGGGCGTCCCGAAACGGTAAAACTGCACCGACGCCATCCCGGGTACAAGGCCGAGCACCGCACCGAGCACCGGCACTCCGTAGGTGCGCGCAAATGCCAGCACGATCCACGCCGCGAGGATGGCGCGCAGCCCGCGACGGCCGGAGGATACCAATCCGAGGATCGCGAACAACATCAGCGACGCGGTCAGGTATCCCCCGACCTGGCCCCAGCTCTTCACCAAGATCCCCGCGGCGTCCTGGTACTCGCCTATGGACCCGTACACGTATGGGAGCACGAGCTGCGGAATCGCCTGGCTGGTGAGGTGAACTGACTCGGCGCCCGCATGGGCACCCACGTTGGCGTGCTTGAGATAGTCGACGAAGCTGACCAGCACTGGGGCGGCGATCAGCACGCCGGCAGCGCCGCCGCCGGCCGCCTTTCTGATGAACGCAAACATGCGCGCACGCCCCGCGCAGCGGCAGCGCCAGGCAAGCCAAGCGATCGCGAACAGGCCGTCCAGGTACGCGGTCTCGGGAAATCCGGCATAGAGCGACAGCGCGACGGCGACGGCGATCAGCCACCAGCCGCCGAGGCGGTCCGCGGTCGTCCTCAAGTATGCGAGCTCGAGGCCGAGTAGCAGCAGCGGCAGAAATGCGACCGGATTCGCGGCGGCGTGCCCGAACCATGCAAAAGTGCCGTTGAGAGCAAACGCGGCCCCGGCTGCCGTGCTTGCGACGCGCCCCACCACGAGCCTACGCAGCAGCAGATATGTGGAGAAGCCCGCCAGGAGCTCCAACAGCACATGCTCGTATATCTGGCCGTTGGCAAAGATCAACAGCAGCGTCGGTGGAAACAGCGCAGCCGACTGCATCTCGCCGGCGAGCGGCACGCCGGTGCCCTCGAACGGGTTCCACCACGGAAGGCGCAGGTGCAACAGGTCACGCGCCGCGAGATGCCCAAGCGCCTGCGACGTGTACCCGACATTGGGGTCCGCGAAGTTCCTCCCGCCCAACACGCCGCGCGTGTAGCCTCCGAACAGCGCTGTCGCGGGGCCCAACGGGTTGGGGTCGAATACGCCCGTGAGATAGAGGATGTTCCCGACAATGAGGACGGTCGCAATCACCAGGAATGCACGGGCGTCGGCCCCAACGCGCATGCCGAGCCGCTTAGCTTCGTCGGCTCTGCGCCGCGGCGCGCCTGCTTGCAGAGTCGGGAGGCGTGGCGGGCGTAGCCGCGCGCGACCCCGACCGCGGCGCTGAATCCCAACGGCGCTCATTCCCCCACCGGCGGCGTATCGGGGCCTGTTCGCAGCGCCCGCATCCCTCCCAGCCGCGGCTCAGGCAGGACGGTTGATGCGAGCCGGTCCAGCCACAGGCCGGGCCCCGAGATCCAGTTGTTCGGATGGGCGAGCAGAAGCACCGGCGAAGCGTGGGATTGGATGATCGCCCCGGCGTCGAGGCCGTCTCGCCAGCTGCCATCCGCTCTGCTGCGGTCGGTCAGCCAGACGGCGAGGTCGTGGGATCGCATCGACGCGTTCGCATCGAACTCGATGCCGTACTCGTGAAGGTCGCGGTCGCGCAAGAGCACGGCGTTGTTGACGTCCGGGACACGGGTGTCGCCGTGGGCGCACGCGCTACGACCGGGGCCGAACAACACGCGGAATGCAATCAGCTCGCGCTTGAGCATCAGGCGGGCCGTCTCAATCAGCTCCTCGGAACGGGTCGTGCGTCCCGCGGCGCGCTCATGCACCACCAGTCGGCTCAGCGTCTCGTAATGCAGCCGCGCGTCACCACCCGACTCCAGCACGCGCCGCACTACCCGTGGACGGGCCGTGCGCCAGCGGAAGTACCACGTCGAGCGAACACCCAACTCACGCTCCACAGCCAGCATGCGCAGCGCCGAGAACGGGCATTGGTCAACGTGGTGGCGAACGATCAGGACGCGCTCGCCACGGTCATCTTCGAGCCACCGCTCCAAAGGGACGATCTCATAGCCCTCGTCGGCGGCTTGGCGGAGCAACGCTCGGTACTCCCTCCAGCGGCCGGTGGACACCGTACGGGAGAAGCGAGCCCGGGTACGCGTGCGGGGCGCGGCGACCGATCTGGTTGCCGCTCTATGCCCCAGGCCGCCCACGGCGGGCCTTTTTCGCAATCTCCGCTGCGGTGACTGTATTCATGGTCGCACCCTGCTTGGACTCGGGTTTGTCCGGGTGCCAAGCGCGTAACGCCATTCGCCGCCTGCTCCCACTCCGTCGTGTGTCACGTCGACCGGCATCGGGCGATTACGGACCTGGTCTCGCCCGCTGCGACGATCTCTACGCCGCAAAGCCATGCGCCAATGCTGAACTCGGCTCGCCGGCAGCGGAGATGATCATCCCGCGATCGTACTGCCGGTCAGGGCTGCGTAGAGTCGCGCAAGGATCGGCGCCTCATCCCGCCAGCGATTCGCGCACGCAAACGTGGCAGCGCTTACGGCGCGGTCGGAGCCGCCGCCGAGCAACTTGCGTGCGCCTACGGCGATCGCAGCTGGATCGTCATGGAGCACCACCTCGCCCAATTCCCCGTCACGCACAACCCCCGCCATCACGGGCAGGTCGCTGCACAGCACCGGCAGGCCCGCCG
>CAJCIJ010000156.1 GCA_903970315.1 Actinomycetota bacterium | reverse complement strand
CCGAGCGCTATGTCCCCGCCAATGTCGTGGTGGCCGCCGCGGGGTCCATCGACCACGACGAGCTGGTGGCGATGGCGGCGCAGTTCTCGCCGGCCGTTGCGTCCACCGCAGCTGCGGTCGGGTGGGCAGACGGAGCGCCGGCTACCAGCGCCGGGCAGGTGCAGTTCCAGCGCAAGGACACCGAGCAGTACCACGTCTGCCTGGGCGTCCCCGGTATCGCTCGCGGTGACGAGCGCCGCTTCGCGCTGCGCGTGCTCGAAGGTGTGCTCGGCGCCACGCCGTCTTCGCGGCTCTTTCAGGAGGTGCGCGAGCGCCGCGGGCTGGCCTATGCCGTGTTCTCCTTCTCGCACCAGTACGGGGCGGCAGGCGAGCTGGGCGTCTATGTGGGCACGCGCCCCGAGAACCTCGCCGAGGCCCTGGACGTGATCGCGGCCGAGCTTGACCGCGTCCGTTCCCAGCCCATCTCCCCGCAGGAGCTCAACCGCTCGCGTGAATGCGCCAAGAGCGGGCTCGTGCTGGCGCTGGAGTCAAGCGGCGCACGCATGGGACGCCTGGGGTCGGCACTGTTGTGGGACCTGCCCATCCTCTCGGCCGACGAGATAATCGCGCGCCTGGACGCTGTCACGGCCCAGGACTGCGCGGCGTTGGCCGCCGATTTGCTCGGCGCCGGGGGCCTGTCGGTGGCGGCTATCGGTCCCGACGAGGATGCCTTCGCCGGCGCCGTGGCGCCTGTGCAGGCGCTGAGCGCGCAGGCGCCCGCCCGGGTGCCATCGTGAACGGCGGTCTGGAGCCCATCAGGGTCGCCGTTCTCGGAGCCGCGGGCAAGATGGGGCGCACCACCTGCGAGGCCGTCGAGGCTGCACCGGATATGGAGCTCGTGGCTCGCGTGGACCCCGCTCTCGGAACGGGGATGGGCGAGGCGCTCGGCACCGCCCAGGTCGCTGTGGACTTCACCGGGCCCGACTCTGTGCTGGCCAACGTGGCCGAGTGCCTGGACGCGGGCGTGCACGTGGTCGTAGGGACCACCGGCTTTGACACCGGTCAGCTGCAGGCGCTCTGCAAGGGGGCCGGTGCAAACGTCTTTGCGGCGCCCAACTTCGCGATCGGCGCGGTGCTGATGATGCGCTTTGCAGCCGAGGCCGCGCCGCACATGGCCAAGGCCGAGATCGTCGAGCTTCACCACGACCGAAAGCTCGATGCGCCCAGCGGCACGGCAGCGCGCACGGCCGCGCTCATGGCCAAGGCCACCGGCGGCCCGCCACCGCCGATCCACTCCGTCAGGCTGCCCGGGCTGGTGGCAAACCAGGAGGTCATCCTGGGGGATCTGGGTCAGACGCTTACGATCCGCCACGACACGACAAGCCGCGAGGCGTTCATGCCTGGCCTGCTGCTGGCCATCCGCCGCGTGCCCACGCTGGAGGACTCGCCCCTGGTCGGCCTAGAGCACCTGCTCTGAGCGTCGCGTCACGATCTCGGCAAGGCGCGTGTGGCGCCTGCGCGCGTCGCGGCGGCGCAGTGCCATGTCCAGCGCTCCCGGTTGGCAGACCACCACGCAGGCCTTCTCGGCACGCGTGACGGCGGTATACAGCAGGTTGCGCGTGAGCATGATCCTGTGCGAGCGCACGAGCGCCAGCACGATCGCCGGCGCCTGCGATCCCTGAGACTTGTGAATCGAGATCGCGTACGCCAGCTCCACGCTGTCAAGGGCCGTCAGCGGTAGGCGCAGCGTCCGGGAGTCGTCGCCCAGCAGCGTCACGCGCTCCCCGTCGTGGCCGCCCACCAGACAGACTTCGCCGTTCATCAGGTCGTGCTCGTAGTCGTTACGCGTCTGGATGACGCGGTCCCCGACCCGCAGCCCTGTTCCCGGCACGGGGGTGCCGTCGGGGTTCAGCCGGGCACGCAGGTCGGCGTTCAGCGCCTCAATGCCCACGTCGCCGCGGCGCATCGGCGCGAGCACCTGCACGTCCAGGGCGCTGTCGAGGCCGAAGTGTGAACCGATACGCCCGCACGCAAGCGAGCTGACCTCTGCGAGCACGTCGGCCTCGTGCTCGCGTTCGATCACAAAGAAGTCGCGAATGGGGGCGTCGGGATCTTCGTCAAAGCCAGGCTCGCCCGCGGCCGGCGAGGGCGCCTGTGACCCAGCCCGCCAGGGCGCCGGTGAACCCTCGGCCGATGGGGCCGGTGACCCAGCCGCCGCCGGCGGCGCCGCCGCAGCTGCCGACGGCGAGTGGCCCTGGTTGATGGCATGCGCCGCGCGCACGATCAGTGAACGCTGGGCCTGCCGAAAGACTGCACGCAGAGCCGTGACAGGCACGATTTCAGACGCGATCAGGTCCTCCAACACGCGCCCCGGCCCGACAGCGGGCAGCTGATCGACGTCGCCGACCAGCAGCACGTGGGTGCTCTGCCCCACGGCCGCAAACAGCGCCTCGGCCAGGCGCACGCTGAGCATGCTTGCCTCGTCGACGATCAGCAGCGCAAAGTCCGCCAACCGGTTGTCGCGGTCGCGCTCAAAGCCAAGGCCGGGGACCCACTCCAGCATGCGGTGGATCGTGCTCGCGGGCTGGCCTGTTGCTGCAGCCAGCCGCCGTGCCGCCTTGCCTGTGGGCGCGCACAGCCGCACCTGGCCGCCGCTGCGCCGTACCTCATCGACGAGCACGCGCAGGCTCGTGGTCTTGCCTGTGCCCGGCCCACCGGTGAGGATGGACAGCCGGTGCTCGATCGCCAGGCGCACTGCCGCCCACTGCTCATCGGTGGGCACGAAGGCGCCGCTGGCGGGTCGGCGGGCG
>CAJCIJ010000155.1 GCA_903970315.1 Actinomycetota bacterium | reverse complement strand
AGGTTGCCGCCGTTGAGCATCAGCTCCAGGCACAGCAGCACCACCAGCGGGTTGCGCCGCGCAATGACCCCCGCCACTCCCAGCGAGAACACGATCGCCGAGACCGGCAAGTACCAGGAGATGCTCATGCGCCCACCCGTGCCTGCTCGGGCTCGGCGTGCTCGTGCATGCGGCCCGCCAGCACCACAGCGCCCACAGCCGCGATCAACAGCAAGAACGAGGCGATCTCAAACGCCAGCAGAAAGCGGGTCAGAAGCAGCTGGCCGATGTATGCCGGCGTGCCGAACGCGTGCGGTCCCGGGACATACCCCGCACCATCCTTGTGGATCGCCTCCAGGCCCGTGCCCAGCATGGCGATCAGAAGCTCGGTCAGGATCGCAACGCCCACCACCACCGCACCAGCCCGCAGGCCCTGGCCCACCGGCCCCGAGCCGCGCAGCCGCTCGCTTAGCGTCGCCTCCTCGCCACCCACGTAGGCCACCACGAAGACGTACAGCACCATCACAGCCCCCGCGTAGACCACGACCTGGACCGCAGCCACCAGCTCGGCGCGCAAGAGCAGAAAGAGCGCTGCCAGCGAGAGCAGGTGGCCGACGAGCGAGAGCACGCTGAAGAACGGGTCGCGGATCAGCACCACGCCCGTAGCGCCCGCGATCGCGCCGATTGCCGCGACGAAGAAGATGACCGCGCTCACTCGCCCTCCCTGCGCAGCGGGGTGCGTTCAAGCGGTTCCGCCAGCAGCATCTCCTTGGTGAAGATCAGATCCGAGCGGTCGTAGTCAGACAGCTCGTAGTCGTGGCCCATTGTGATCGCGTCAAAGGGGCACGCCACCTCGCAGTAGCCGCAGAAGATGCACCGCGACATGTTGATCTCATAGACCGCCGCGTAGCGCTCGCCCGCCGAGACGCGATTTTCAGGCGTGTTCTCGGCAGCCACCACGCGGATGCAGTCGGCCGGGCACGCCGCCGCACACAGCGAGCAGCCCACACACTTCTCAAGGCCCGACTCGGCGAACCTGTGCAGCTTGTGGCGGCCGCGAAAGCGGGGGTAGACCGGCACCTTCTCCTCGGGGTACTGGATCGTGATCGGCCCGTCCGCGATGCGTCCCAGTACGGTCACCATGCCGCGCAGCGTCTCCACAAACGCGCGCACGAAGCTGCGGCCAGCGCCCGGCTGTGGCGCACGTTGAACCGCGATCACGTCCTCGCCCGGGGACCAGACCTGGACGTTCAGCGTCGCAAGCGTGGTCTGTGCGGGCGTCGCTGGCGCCGGCTCACCGGGCGCACCGGGGGTGGGCTGGGTCGTTGCGTCGGCCATCAGTGCGTCACCACCACGAGCACCGCCGTCACCAGTGCATTGGCGGTCGCCAGGGGAAGGAGCACCTTCCAACCCAGCGACATGATCTGGTCATAACGCAGCCGCGGGACCGTCGCGCGGATCCAGATGAACAGAAAGACGATGAACGACATCTTCGTGAGCACCACGATCGGGTCCACCCAGCCCGGCGGGTGGATGCCAAACGGCATCAGCCAGCCGCCCAGAAAGACCGTCGTGACGATCCCCGAGACCACCAGCACGTTGAGGTACTCGGCGAAGTAGTAGGAGGCAAAGCGGCCGCCGCCGAACTCCGTGTTGTAGCCCGCCACCAGCTCCGCATCGGCCTCGGTGACGTCAAACGGCGTGCGGTTGGTCTCGGCGAAGCTCGCCACCAGGAAGACCACGAAGCCCACGAACTGGGGGATGAAGTACCACATGCCCCCCTGGGCGCGGACGATGCCCGTCAGCGACAGCGTCTGCGACGTCATGATCACGCCCACCAGCGCCAAGCCCTGGGAGACCTCGTAGGAGATCAGCTGGGCCGCGCCGCGCATCGCGCCCAGGAAGGAGTACTTCGAGCCCGACGACCAACCGCCGAGCATGATGCCGTAGAAGGCGATCGCCCCGAACGCGAACAGGTACAGCGGGCCGATGGACAGGTCCACGCCGTACAGGCCCACGCGGGTGCCAAAGATGCTCTGGACGTTGCCAAAGGGGATCAGCGCGAACGCCGCCACGGCCGTGAGGATCGAGATCGTCGGCGCCAGCGCGAACAGGAAGCCCACCGACGTCCGTGGGCGAAACTGCTCCTTGGTGAGCAGCTTCAGGATGTCTGCCAGCGGCTGGAGTGCCCCGTAGGGTCCCACGCGGTTGGGGCCGTAGCGGATCTGGAAGCGGCCCAGCAGCTTGCGCTCGACCAGCAGGACAACCGGGACCAGGTTCAGGGCGACCGCGAAGATCACGATGGCCTTGATGATCTGAATCCACCACGGCTCGTAGTAGCCGACCGTGGCGGGCAGCGCCAGCACCGAGGTGGTCATGGCGCCTGGTCTCCACCGGCCGGTGTCGCGACCGCTGCCGCGTGGTCGGCGCCATTGGTCGACGCGGCCGCGGGCTGCCCGTTGCGGGCCTCGTCAGGGCGGATCTCCACGAGCGGTCCCTCCAGCGCACTGGCGCTGTCGCTGGCAAGCCCCTCCTGCAAGAACACCGTTCCTGCGGGGCAGGTGTCGCGCAGGGCCACAGTCGCCCGCACGGCGTTCTCGACGGGCCCCACGAGCACGGCCTGGCCGTTGGTCAATCCCAGTCTTCCCGCGTCCACGGGGGCCATCTCGGCCTGCTGGCGGGGACGGGCAAATCGCAGCGCCGGGGAGAGCTCCACCTCCGGTGACACCCAGATCGAGCGGAAGCGCCCCAGCCGCAGCGCCCCGTTGGGCGACGGCAGTTCGGGCAGGGCCTCCTCGGCGTCGGTGTGCTCCGCGGGCGCCGGGAAGGATGCCGCGGCGTCGCGCTGCTGCCAGCG
>CAJCIJ010000154.1 GCA_903970315.1 Actinomycetota bacterium | reverse complement strand
CTCTGGCACGACTACATGGTGCAAGCCACCGCTGGAGAATGCACGCCGTTCCCCCCTTCCACCGAGCCCCTGATCTTCGAGCCTTTCACGGGCAAGTACCAGGCCTCCGGACCTTCCGAACCGGAACAGACCGAAAAGTCGACCTCACACCACAAGCCCAAGGCGCCCTCCTCTCAGCCCGTTCCGCGTGTGGTGATCGTCCCCAACGAAGGCCACTCGCACAGCAACGTAGGCACACCCAACTCCAACGGCCAGCAGCCGGAAACCGGGGAAGGCCAGGGCGCCACACCCAACGGTGGCAGCGAAAAGACCGCCGAAGAACACGCTCACGCCCCCTCCGGCGCCGGCGAACCCGCCGGGCACGAAGCGCCCAATGAAACTCCGACAGCGGAAAAGCACACCGGCTAGGGCCGCCTCATGGGTCCTGCTGTACTGCTAGCTTGATCGCTTCAGGGCCGCCCGCAAGCGACCGGCGCACTCACCCGTGCGCCACCGAACCGACAGGACACGCATTGCCAAAAGAAGACAAGATTGAATTCGACGGCGAGGTGATCGAGGCGCTGCCCAACGCCATGTTTCGAGTCAAGCTCGACAACGATCACGTCGTGCTCGGCCACGTGGCCGGAAAGATGCGGCGCTTCCGGATTCGCATCCTCCCCGGCGACCGTGTCCGCTGCGAGCTCTCGCCGTACGACCTCGATCGCGCTCGGATCGTCTACAGGCATCGCTGAGCTCTCCCTGATCGAGGCCATCGCCGCCGAGCTCGACGCTCCCGGCCCACGGGTACTGCGCGGCGCCGGCGACGACGCCGCGGTCGTCCTCGCCAGGCCCACGTGCGCCGTATCGGTCGATGCCACCGTCGACGGCGTCCACTTCCGCCTGCGCGACGGCTGGATGGATCCCTGGCAAGTCGGCTGGCATGCGCTCGCCGGAGCGCTCTCGGACCTGGCCGCCATGGGGGCGTGCGCGGGGGAGGCCTACCTCGTGCTGGGCCTGCCCAACGGCTTCACCGAGACACAGGCGCTGGAGCTGGTGCGCGGCGCGCAGGCATTGGCGCGACAGACCGCCACAACCATCGCCGGCGGTGACGTGATCAGCGCACCCGCCCTGACTGTCTGCGTGACCGCCGTCGGCTGGAGCGAGTCGCCAGAGGAACTGATCGGCCGCGACGGCGCGTGCGTGGGCGACGTCATCGGCGTCACCGGTCAGCTCGGGGCCAGCGCCGCAGGGCGTGCGCTGCTTGAAAGCGGCACCCCGGCAAACCCCGACCCGGGCACCCCCGCCGGGCAGTGCCTTGCCCAGATGCGAACCCCCACGCCGCGCTTGGCCGCCGGCCAAGCGCTGGCTGGCGTCGGTGCCCACGCCATGATCGACCTCTCCGACGGATTGGCGACCGACGCCGCACATGTGGGCCGCGCCAGCGGCGTGAGCCTGCGCGTACCGATGGACCGTCTGCCTGTGCACCCCGGCGTCCTACAGATCGCCGGTCCCATGGGCCTTGACCCGCTCGAGCTGGCCTGCGCCGGGGGCGAAGACTACGAGCTGTGCGTCTGTGTCGCGCCGGGCGACCGCGCCGCCGCCGAGCGAGCCTTGGCGGACCTGGGCGACGTCCCCATCACCTGGATCGGGGATATTGTGGCCGGTGACCCCGGAGTCACGCTCATTGACCAGCACGGGCTGCCCGCGACCCTGACCGGCTATGAGCATCGGTGGGCCTAAAGAACGTGTGCCGCAAGCCACCCACGGGCAAGCCCACCCCCTTGGCAACCATGCTGGTGCGGTAGCGCTTGGCCAGCAGGCGTTCGTCATATACGCGGGCAGCCCCAAGCGGCGTGATCGCCGTCTGCCGAGCGTAGACCAGAAGCCGGTGCGACGCACTGAACGCCGGCGTGCAAGCCGACAGCACCAGCTGGGGGTGTCCCACCGGCCTGACCGCCGCCGCCACATCGGTGGGCAGCACCGTGCGCAGCTTTTCGACGGTGTACGTAAATCGGCCGTAGGGCATGGTCACGAAGATCTTGTCTCCCCGCGTCAGGTCGTTGATGTGGCGAAACGGAGCCAGGAACGTCGTGCGGTGTCCGGCGATCGCGGTCGTCCCCCGCAGCCCCGGGAACGATCGTCTCGGATAGATCGTGTGCGAGTACACGCCAGGCCCCTTCTCCAGCGATGACGTCGAGGTGCCATCGACCAGCACGTAGTTGGCCCCGATGTGCGGGATTTCGATCCTGCCCACCGCACTGCCTTCGGCGGCATGGTCCTCAAGATCCCTGGCCAGCAGCTTGATGCGTGCCTTGGCTCCATGCAACAGCCGCAGGCTGTGCGCCTCCTGGCCCACCACGGGGGCTGTGTCCAGCGCTTCCAGGGAACCCGCCAGTTCGTGCTGCTTGACCGTGGTGTAAAGCGCCGACAGCGGCTCCTGCCACACGATCGTCACGCCGGCGTCGATCAGCACGATCACACCCAACCCGATCAGCAGCCACGACACACTTCTGGCCATCCTGCGACCCAGCGAGCCCTTGCGCCGGCCGCCCGAGGGGCCGCGACGCCGAGGGCCCATGCCACGCAGACCCGCCTTGCGCGCGGGCGGGCGATCGAAGGGTGCATATAGGCCTTCCGGCATGCTGCTCTCCGTACTCATCTACGCAACGCCGACTCGGTGCCCCCCAGTGACCCCGGGCCCGCGTAGCTCAGCGGGCCGCGGATCGACACGGTCAGCCGCGTCTCGTCTGCATCCATATCGCCGTGGCCCCGCACCGCCAGCACGAACGCCATCGAGCCGCAGCCCAGCGCTACACACCACATAGCCCACGTGGCCACGCCCACGTGGCCGCCTGCCAGCAGCAGCACTGACGACCAAACGGACCCCAGGGCGCCCGCACCGAGGTGCTGCGCGTAGTAGACGACGACCAGAGCCGGAGCGCACAAACCCAACAGTACAACCGCCACCCCCCAAACTCTGCGCGGCGGCCTAAGTTCAGGTGCCGCTAACAGGAGCCACAGGTGCACCGGCAACACCAGCAGCAGGGC
>CAJCIJ010000153.1 GCA_903970315.1 Actinomycetota bacterium | reverse complement strand
CCGACCATGTCCGGGTTGGCGAAGTTCAGGATCCCGAAGCGGGGCTGCTGGGCCTGCCAGCCGGACACCAAGGCGGATGCGGCCGCCTGCGCGGACATCTCGGGCTTGTAGTCGTATGTCGGCACATCGCGCGGCGACGGCACCAGTTGCCGGTCTTCGCCGGGGTAAGGCGTCTCGGTGCCGCCGTTGAAGAAGTACGTCACGTGGGCGTACTTCTCGGTCTCGGCCACGTGCAGCTGCGCCGCGCCCTCACCGGCGAGCACGCTGGCAAGGGTGACTGTGGGGCGCTCGGGCCCAAAGGCCACCGGGTAGGTCCAGTCTTCCTCGTACTCGGTCAGGGTGGCCAGCCGGCGCGCGGGCGCGGCGTCGCCACGCCCGGTCCACCCCGGCAGCTGCTCCCCGGGATCGCCGAATCCGGGCTCGGCCAGCGCGCGCACGATCTCGCGCATGCGGTCGGGGCGGAAGTTGAAGCACAGCACGCTGTCGTCGGCGCCGATGCGGCAGTCGGCGCCCGACGGCAGATCGATCAGGGTGGGCGTGATGAACTCGTCGGTCTCGCCACGCGCATAGGCGGCTGCCACGGCGGCGGCACCGTCGTCGGCGCGGTGCTCGGCGCTGCCGTGCACCAGCAGGTCATAGGCCTTCTGGATGCGGTCCCAACGGCGGTCGCGGTCCATCGCGAAGTAGCGGCCGACGACACTCGCCACGGCGTAGCTGCCGTCCGCGCGCGCGGCGCGGCACCACTCATCGACATCGGCCACGAATGCCTCCCCGGAGTGCGGCAGCGTGTCGCGACCGTCGGTGAAGCAGTGCACGAACAACTCGCCCACGTCCATTGCAGCCGCGAGCTCGATCAGCGCGCGCAGGTGGTCAAGGCTTGAGTGCACGCCCCCGTCTGAGACCAGACCCAGCAGGTGCACGCGCGCAGAGCCGGTCAGCGCCGCGGCGATCACGGGATTCTCCGCGAGCGTTCCCGTCGCGACGGCGTCGTTGATGCGCACGAGGTCCTGGCGGATCGTGGCGCCGGCGCCCAGGTTCAGGTGGCCGACCTCGGAGTTGCCCATCTGCCCGTCGGGCAGGCCAACGGCGGCACCCCCGGCCAGCAGGGTGGTGTGCGGGCGCGTGCTCCACAGCTCGTCAAAGACCGGCGTGTCGGCCAGCGAGACGGCGTTTCCCGGGCCCGGCTCGTCGAGGCCCCAGCCGTCGAGGATCACCAGGCAGACCGCAGGGACGGTCATCGCGCCGCCGCCACGATCGCGGCGAAGGCGTCGGCGTCCAGCGAGGCGCCTCCCACCAGGGCGCCGTCGACATCCGGCAGTGCCAGCAGCTCGGGGGCGTTGTCGGGCTTGACCGAGCCGCCGTAGATCACCCGGAGCGCGGCGCCTGCTGGATCGCTTCTGGCGCTGACAAGCGCGCGGATGAACCCGCACGCCTCCTGGGCCTGCTCGGGCGTGGCCACCTTGCCGGTCCCGATCGCCCAGATCGGCTCATAGGCGATCACGACCTCGGCCAGCTGGGAATCGGCGAGGCCCTCCAGGTCCTGGGTGACCTGGTGGCGCAGGGTGCGCTCGGTGTCCCCGGCGTTGCGCTGCTCCTCGGTCTCGCCCACGCACAGGATCGGCGTCAGGCCGGCCGCCAGCGCCGCGGGCACCTTGGCTGAAAGCGCTCTGTCGGTCTCACCGAAGTACTGCCTGCGCTCGGAGTGGCCCAACACGACGCCGTCGATGCCGATCTCGGCGAGCATGGGCGCCGCGATCTCGCCCGTGAACGCCCCCTCGGGCTCCTGGTGCATGTTCTGCGCAAAGACACGCAGGCCGGAGCCCGCGGCCGACGCCACCGCGGCGCGCAGGTCCGTGAAGGGGGTGCACACGCCGACCTCGACTGCGCTGTCCCCCGACCCCCCGGTCCCCAGCAGGGAAACCAGGCGCGCGACCAGCTCGGCGGCCTGTGCCTCGGTCTTGTACATCTTCCAGTTGCCCGCCACGAGCGCCGTGCGGGCCGCACCCGCGGCAGTCATCGGACGTGCGCGCAGTCCAGGGCGTGGACCCCTGGGAGGGTCTTACCCTCCAACAGCTCCAGTGCCGCCCCGCCCCCGGTGGAGAGGTAGCCGACGGCGTGCTCCAAGCCGAACATGCGCAGCGCAGCGCCCGAGTCGCCGCCGCCCACGACGGTCAGGCCCGGCGCATCGGCCACGGCCTGTGCGACGGCACGCGTGCCGGCCTGGAAGGGCTCGATCTCAAAGGCGCCCATGGGGCCGTTCCAGAAGACCGTCCCCGCCCCGGCGATGACCTCGGCGTAGCGCGCGGAGGTGGCGGGACCGATGTCAAGGCCCATCCAGCCTGCGGGGACCTCCACGCCATCGAGCACCCGGTGCGGCGCGTCGGCCGAGAGCTGTTCGGCGATCACCAGATCGCTGGGGAGCTCCAGACGGGCGCTCCGGTGGCCGTTGCTCTTGCCGGCGCCGGCGAGCAGCCGGCTGGCGTGCTCGACGTCCTCGTCCTCGCACAGCGAGTCGCCGATCTCATGGCCGGCGGCGGCCAGAAAGGAGAAGCACATTGCGCCGCCGATCAGGATCACGTCGGCGATCTCGGCAAAGCGGTCCAGGACGCCGATCTTGTCGGCCACCTTGGCGCCACCGATCACCGCGACCAGTGGCCGGTCGGGGTGTGCGACGACCTCGGTCAGGGTGCGCACCTCCTGCTCAAGCAGCCTGCCGGCAGCGCTGGGCAGCAGGTTGGCCACACCGTAGGTGCTGGCGTGCGTGCGGTGGGCCACGCCGAAGGCGTCGTTTACGTAGACGTCGCCCAGTTCGGCCAGCGCCTCGGCCAGCGCTGGGTCGTTCTCGGTCTCACCGGGCTCAAAGCGCACGTTCTCCAGAACCACGATCTCATCGTCGCCCATCGCTTCGGTCAGCTTCAGCGCCTGCTCGCCGACAACCTCCGGGGCCACCGTGACGGTCGCGCCGGTGAGCTCGGCCAGGCGCGCTGCGGCGGGCGCCAGCGAGAGCCCCGGCACGCGGCGGCCGTGGGGGCGGCCCAGATGGGAGACGAGCACAGGCTTTCCCCCATGCTGGCGCAGCTCTTCGATCGTGGGCAGGGCCGCTCGGATTCGCCCGTCGTCCTCGATCTGGCCGTCCTCGGTGAGGGGAACGTTGAAGTCCACCCGCACGAGCACGCGCTTGCCGGCGACGTCGAGGTCGTCCAGAGTCCTCACGCCGGACGCCCGCAGTCGCTCACAGGACCCTCTGCACGAGGTCAACGAGCCGGTTGGAGTAGCCCCACTCGTTGTCGTACCAGGCCACGACCTTGACCATAGTGGAGTCCATCACCGCGGTGAGCTTGCTGTCGACGATCGAGGAGAACGGCGAGCGCACGATGTCGGTGGAGACGATCTCCTCGTCGGTGTACTGCAGAAAGCCGTGCATGGGGCCCGAATCGGCGGCGGCCTTCAGCGCGGCGTTGACCTCATCGACGGTGGTGGGGCGCTCGGTCTCGACGGTCAGGTCGACCACCGAGCCGGTGGGAACCGGCGCACGCACGGCAAAGCCGTTGAGCTTGCCGGCCAGCTCGGGGATGACCACGCCGATGGCCTTGGCGGCGCCCGTGGAGGCCGGGATCAGGTTGATCGCCGCCGCGCGCGCCCGGCGCAGGTCCTTGTGGGGCATGTCCTGCAAGCGCTGGTCGGCTGTGTAGGCGTGGATGGTGGTCATCAACCCGTGCTTGATGCCAACCGTGTCAACCAGCACCCGCGCCACGGGTGCCAGGCAGTTTGTGGTGCAGGAGGCGTTTGAGATCACGTCGTGGCTTGCGCGGTCATAGGTCGAGTCGAAGTTGACACCCAGCACAACGGTCACATCGGGGTCGGTTGCCGGCGCCGATATGACCACCTTGCGCGCCCCGGCCGCCAGATGCTTTGCGGCCCCCTCGCGGTCGGTGAAGCGCCCCGTTGACTCCACTACCACGTCGACGCCCATCTGAGCCCACGGCAGCTCCGCGGGATCGGGCTCGGCAACGACGGCGATCTCTCTGCCGTCGACCAGGAGCGCGTCGGGCCGGGCCTGCACCTCCCCGGGAAACGGCCCCAGGATCGAGTCGTACTTCAGCAGGTGCCCAAGCGTGGCCGAGTCGGTGATGTCGTTGACTGCCACCCACTCGATCGCGTGGGCATCGGGGCGCGACAGCGCAGCGCGCAGCATGTTCCTGCCGATCCGGCCGAAGCCGTTGACCGCCACCCGTACCGGCATTCAGCGCCCCCTTGGACCCGTGAGCGAGGAGAAGATCATTCCGTGAGTAAGACCGAATCTGACTGGCACGGCGGTGGCGCCGATCGGCGGATCACCACACTCTGTGCAATGAAAAACACCGAGCCGCGGAGCCCTACTCCAGCGCTCGGTGAGCGCCGGAAGGGTATCAGCGCCGCGACCTAGCTGTCCCGCGGGGGGTTGTCCAGATCGCGGTGGGCGACCGCCACGCTCAGTTCGTCGCTGTCGGCGTAGCGGAGGGCGAGGTGCTCGGCGACGGCCACCGAACGGTGTCTACCCCCGGTACATCCGATCGCCACGACCAGGTGCGCCTTGCCCTCGCGCACGTACTCCGGCAGCAGGAAGTCAAGCAGCCCGTGCAGGTGCCCGTAGAGGGCATCCAGGCGCCCGTCGCGGCCGATGTACTCGATCACGGGCAGATCCCTGCCGGTCAGCGGGCGCAGGTCGGGCTCGTAGTGGGGGTTGGGCAGGAAGCGCACGTCGATCGCCAGGTCCTCGTCGCGCGGCGGGCCATGCTTGTAACCGAAGCTCATGAACGTCACCGCCAGACGGCCCGACGGCTGGCGCGGCAGCAGCTCGTCGGCGATCTTGGTGCGCAGCGCCGCCGCCGAGAGGCCCGTCGTGTCGATCACAAGGTCCGCGCGCGCGCGCAGCGGCTCAAGCAGCGCCTGCTCGGCGGCCACGCCGGCTGCCACGCTGCCGTCGACCGCCATGGGGTGGCGCCGGCGGGTCTCCTTGTAGCGGGTAACCAGCACGTCCGGCGCAGCCTGCAGGAAGATCACGCGGTGAGCGATCCCCAGCGAGCCCAGGTCTTCGACGACCGCTTGCAGCGCCTCGAAGTAGACGCCCCCGCGCACATCGGAGACCACGGCGGCGCGTTCGACCTTTGACCCCTCGTGCACGAACAGGTCCACGAGCGAGCGGATCATCGCCGGGGGCAGGTTGTCAACGCAGAAGTAGCCGGCGTCCTCAAAGACGTTCATCACCGTTGACTTGCCAGCGCCGGAAAAGCCGGTGATGATCACCAGGTCCTGCAGGCGCGACTGGACCTGCTTGCCAGCCGCCCGGGGAGGGCTCTGGGTGGGTTGCGGCGAGCCGCTGACGGCCATCGCTCTCATTCTGCCGCGCGCGACGGACATTCGCGGAAGTTCCCGCCCGCCCCGGCCACCCGGCCACGCAGGCCACCGCGCCTACCCCGCCCCGCCCCGCCCACGGCGGCCACCGCGTTCACGCCGCCTGGAATCGGTCAGCCGGCGCGGTGCAGCTGGGCGTACAGCTCGCGCGCGACCTTCGCGGGCAGCCCGTCAACCGTCTGCAGCTGCTCGCGCGAGGCGGCGACGATCGCCTCGGGCGAGCCGAAGTGCGCAAGCAGGGCGGCCTTGCGCGCGGGGCCGATGCCCGGCAGCTCGTCAAGCAGGGAGCGGCGCATGGCCTTGTCGCGGCGGCCGCGGTGGTGTTCGATGGCAAAGCGGTGAGCCTCGTCGCGCGCGCGCTGCAGCAGCTGCAGCTCCGGGGAGCGGTGGTCGAGCACCAGCGGGGTGCGACGGCCCGGAACGTAGACCTCCTCCAGCCGCTTGGCCAGCGAGATCACGGCAACGCCGCGCTTGCGAAAGCCGCGCAGCGGCCCAAGCGAAGCGCCCAGCTGGCCCTTGCCGCCGTCGATCACCACCAGGCTTGGCAGCGCGGCGAAGCTTGAGTCATAGGAGGAGTCGTGCGGGGAGATCTCGGCCTGGCGCTCGAAAGCGGCATACCGCCGCGTGAGCACCTCGCGCATCGAGGCGTAGTCGTCTGAGCCCTCCACATCGCGGATCGCAAAGCGGCGGTAGTCGGACTTCTTGGGCGCGCCGCCCTCGAAGACCACCATCGAAGCGACCGTGTGCGTGCCGCCCAGGTTTGAGATGTCAAAGCACTCGATGCGAACGGG
>CAJCIJ010000152.1 GCA_903970315.1 Actinomycetota bacterium | reverse complement strand
TGCCGGACGCCGGGGCGGTCACGGGGGTCCACGACAGTTCGGCCGATTCTTCGCCGCCGGTTGCGCTGAGAGTGGAGGCCGCGAGCGTGCTGACAACCTGCGCCGAGCTGCTCCCGCTTCCGGAAACGCTCCAATACGCTTGCGCCCGCGCCGCAGCAACCAGGGCCGTTACGGGCACGAGCGCCAGCAGGATGAAAACGCAACGCAGGGCACGCGACGGCATCGCAATTGCTACGACTCGGTGCAATCGCGATGCCATTGCGCGATTTCTATGACACCGAGTACTTGATGGTGATGTGCTGGTTCTTGCAACCGTTCTGATTCTTGGTTGCTTCTTCTTTCATTTCGACTTCGACGGGGTATTCAGCCGACGCCCCGTGAGTGACTGTGGCATTGACTTCGACTGATGTTCCTGTCGTACCATTGACCTTCTTGATTTCAAACCAGCCCTTGTAGCACTTCGTGCCTGCTTCGGCTTCTACGAGCGTGCCGGAGTTGGTAACGGCTTCGACAGCCGCTGAAAGGGTTTTGATGTGGTCAGACGCCGATGCTTCGGTGTTTTCCACCTTGGCTTTCGGCGTCGCTGCGCCACCCGGGTAGAGTTCCGAACCTTCGACGTTAGTGACTGTGAGACCCGCGATCGTGGATTTGGTCTTGGCGTATTCGCCTTCGCTGCTCGCCGACACCGTCCAATAGGCGATCGCCCCCGTCACGGTCCCAAGGACCCCGAGGAAGACCAGCACCGCAAGGAATCGTTGCCGTCGTCTGGTTGATTTGATTGAGGGGATTAGCATGAGTCTTGTTTCGGCGTAATCTGGGATGAACTCGCTACGGCCATGGACCGATTTGTTGGGGCCGTCGCAGACGTGCTGGGCCGACGAGGCACGCGGCCCGCGTGCGTGGGGTTGGGCCATGCCGACCCCGGCTCACCCTGAGTGTCTACTGCCACGGAATGCGTCGTGACGACGGCGCCAAGCAGCGGCGCCACGCCGGTCGCAGGGCATTTCGCCCAGTGCCCCCGCCGGGAGTCGAACCTGGATCTACCGCTTAGGAGGCGGTCGTCTTATCCATTGGACTACGAGGGCCCGCGTCGCCTCCGGCTCGCGCCCTGCTGGAGCGCCGGGTCGCACCGTGCGCGACGAGTGGCCCCAAGGCTACCCGGGTGCGCCCGCGTCCTATCGGTCCGGGCGCTCGGGGTACACGTCGTCAATGGTCGTAAGCGCAACGTACGGGGCGCTCGTCGCCTGCCCAATGGCCCCCGCTCCCCCCGCGAGCCGGTCAAGCACACAGACCACCACGGCGATCTCAATCCGCTCTTCGTCCAGACGCTTGATCATCTCGATCGTCGACGAGCCCGTGGTAACCACGTCCTCGACGAGCATGCAGCGCTCGCCCGGGGCCAGTTCCGGCCCGTCCAGCGACCGTCCCAGGCCGTGCTGCTTGGGCTCCTTGCGCACGATGAACGCCTTGTCTATGTCGCCCTCGGCGCCTCCCGAGGCTGCCAGCGCAGCGCATGCAACGGGGATTGCACTGATGGGTACACCGCCAACCGCCGTGGCGCCGTGGCGTTTTGCGCACCCCACCAACAGCTGTCCCAGCGCTTTGAAACAGTCCGGTCTGAGGATCGCCCGCTTGGCGTCTATGTAGTACGAGGCCCGCGCGCCACTTGACAGAGTCACCTCGCCGATTACCAGCGCGTGCTCGCGCAGGGCCGCCAGTAGACGCTCGCGGGCGCCGTCGGGGGCACTCAAATATTCGTCCACACCGATGCCTTTCAGAGCCATTGCGAGCCTAGACTAATGTTGTGATGCGGGGACCGACGTACTGGCTTGTTCGAGTGATTCAGTGGGCATCGACCATCGCGTGCCTGATCCTGATCGCCTCCTTTGCGGTCTTTGCCGTCAACAAGACCAGCGCAGCCAGCAACCATCAGGCCGGCCAGATCCGGGGCGAACCCAGCGCAGTCCCGGGGGCGCCCACAAACCCCGCTACCACAGCAGGCCAGGTAGCGCCCACGACCGCCGGCCCCACGCCGGTCTCGGCACGGTCCAAGCAGGCTCCCTTCCATCGGGTGCTCGACGAAGCCGGCGAAACGCTTCGCTCGCCGTTTTCCTCGGTAACGTCGTCCTCTCACAGCGAATGGACCGTCCAGCTGGTCGGCACGCTACTGGCGCTCTTTGTGTACGGCTTCGCACTGCGCTTTTTGGCGCGGTCCCTCGGGGCCGGCCTTCGGGCCGCCTGATCGGCGCTGTGCGTCAACCGGAGTAGTAGACGTCAACCGGCGTGCCCAGCTGGGTCCAGCCAAAGATTGCAGCAGCGTCGAGATTGGGCACGCGCAGGCACCCGTGGCTGGCTGCGTACGTCGGGACTTCCGGGTACCCGTGGATCGCGTATCCGCGGATGAAGTAGTTGGCGTCCAACATGTCCTTGGCGTTCAGTCCCGGCGTCTTGTAGTAGACGCTGAAGTCGCCCAGCACCGTCGGCGTCGACGGCTTGCCCGAGCTGATCGGGTAGATGTTGACAACGTGCCCCCCGGGGTTGATCTCGGCGAGCACCTGGTAGGTCAGGTTGGCCTCGATGTGCCTGCCAAATTTGGGGTAGCGAACGGGAAACGCGCCCTCGCCGCGACGCAGCGCCCGGAACACGGTTGAGTCGGCGTAGTACACGCGCGAAAGGCCCGTCAGCTTGCGGAAGGCCACGACCGCATCGGCCGTAGCTTCATCGAAGTACCCGCTCTGGGGCACCGCGTAGTGCAGCTCGCCCAGGCCGCGCTGCAGCACCCACACGGCGCTGCCGCGCGCGCCGATCGACAGGTACGGCGACGACAGAACCGTCACGTCTTCCGAGCCCGCCGACAGCGCCGACAGCTGCGGTGTGGTCGTGTGCTCGGCGATCGCTCTGACCCGGCCCGCCGAGCGGCTGGAGACGCTGGTGTGAAACGAACCCAGATCGTGTCCCTGCTTTGTCAGCGCCACGGTGCGAGCGTCGAACCGGTGGCCATCGAGGTAGAAGTCCACGCGCACGCGTTGACCCGCAACATACGGGGTCACGGTCCCCTGAACTTCGATCTGTTCGCCTGTCAGGGCAAACGGAGCCTGCCCGTGCGTATTGGCCACAACAAGCCGCATGTGGCCCGCCGCAGGGGACGGCAGACCAGCCGACGACGTGGTGGTCGTCGTAGTGGCTGTGGTCGTGGTCGTGCTGGACGTGGTCGTCGTGGTGGTGATCGCGCCGCTGGACGCGCTCGCGTGCGACGGCAGCCACGCCAACGCCGAGAGCCACGCCAGCGCCGACACCGTTACGCCCAACGCGGCGAGGCGCACAGGCCGCATGAGCGGGGCGGCTGGGCGGGCGATCATTGCGCCAGTCTATGCCGCACGTCCATCCGCACGTGGCCAGCTACCCGCCCGCGCCCACCAACGCCCCCACCGGCGAGTCCTCGGGGCCGATCACGCCCACCCCCACCAACGCCACGCACAGGATGCCCAGGGCCGCGAGCGTGCCCGCGAACAGCTCCGCGAACGTACCCACGCTCCAGTTCTCCAGATACGAGAACGCAATGCAGTTGTTCAGCGCGTGGACCACGATCCCCGGAAGCAGCGAGCCCGTCTGCCTGTAGAGCCAGCACAGGCAGAAGCCCAGGAAGCCCAGGGGGACGAGATCGCCGACGGGCGCCGAGCCGATGTGCACGGCGCCGAAGACGACGCCCGTCATCAGCGCCGCCGGCCAAACGCCACGCCAGTTGGCCAGTGCGCGAAAGAAGAAGCCACGGAACAGGAACTCCTCGCAGATCGGCGCCACCACGCAGGTCAACCCCACGCTCAACAGCAGCAGCGGCGTGCCTTCGTTTGCGCCCAGTGTTTCCAGCAGCTTCTCCTTCTGGTGGAGGTTCCACAGCGAAGCCCAGATGCCGGTGAACACGAAGAACGCCAGGTAGGTGGCCGCTATCGCGAGCAGCACGCGCCACCACGCCATTCGCGGCCGTCGCAG
>CAJCIJ010000151.1 GCA_903970315.1 Actinomycetota bacterium | reverse complement strand
TCGGCGGTGGGTGTCTACGCCGAGCGCGCCGAGGTGCACATGGGCCTGATGTGGATCAAGGGCGTGACGCTGCGGACCGGGCTGGCCAACGTCATCGGCCACGTCGACCGCGTGCTTGCGATGATGTCGGCTGGCGTGCTCGATCCCGGGCCTCTGGTCACGCACCGCATGGCCCTGGAGGATGCACCGGAGGCCTATGCGATCTTCGACCGCCGCGAAGCGCTGAAGATCATCCTGGAGCCGTGACCGCCTCCTCCCAACAGTGACAGCCTCTCCCCGACAGTGAGCACTACCGACAGCAAATCTGCGCAAGGTGCCTTGCCCGACGGACTCGGGACCCACGCGCGTGCCTTTTTGAGCCGACAGCAGCTGCTCCTGATCGGCTCGCAGCGGTGCGAGGCCGCCGACGGCGCCCGCTTGCAGACGCTGGACCCGGCCACGGGGCGGGTGATTACCGACGTGCCCCAAGCCTCAGCCGCGGACGTCGACCTGGCGGTGGGGGTCGCCCGCGAGGCGCTGACCACCGGCCCCTGGGCCACGCTCGCGGCCGCCGAGCGCGGACGGCTGATCTGGGCGCTCGCCGATGCGGTGGAGGTCCACGCCGAGGAGCTCTCTCAGATCGAGTCGCTTGATCAGGGTAAGCCCGTAGGCCTCGCGCGCTTCGTGGACGTCGCCATGACCGTCGCCCACCTGCGTTACTTCGCGGGCTGGCCCACCAAGATCGAGGGCAGCGTGGTGCCGGTCGCCGACACCGGCACACTCTGTTATACCCGGCGCGAGCCCGTCGGGGTGTGCGCCGCGATCATCCCCTGGAACTTCCCGCTGTTGATGGCCGCGTGGAAGCTTGCGCCGGCGCTTGCCGCGGGCTGCACGGTTGTGCTCAAGCCCGCCGAGCAGACACCCCTGTCGGCGCTGCGGCTGGGCGAGCTGGCTTTGGAGGTTGGGCTGCCGCCCGGAGTCGTAAACGTGCTCACCGGCGACGGCCAGACCGGCGCAGCGCTCGTCGACCATGCCGGCGTCGACAAGATCGCTTTCACCGGCTCAACCGCCGTGGGCCGCGAGATCGGCGCAAAGGCGGGGCAAGCGCTCAAAAGGGTCACGTTGGAGCTCGGCGGCAAGTCGGCCAACATCATCCTGCCCGACGCCGACATCGATGCGGCTGTGAAGGGCTCCTACCAGGCCATCTACTTCAACTCCGGCCAGGCGTGCAACGCGGGGTCGCGGCTGTTTGTCCCCGCCGAGCGCTACGACGAGGTGGTCTCGGCGCTGGCCGACACAGCGCGCTCGGCGCGGCTGGGACCGGGCCTGGATCCCGGCACCCAGCTGGGCCCCGTGGTCTCAGCCGAGCAGCTTGCCCGAGTGCTCGCCTACGTGGAGTCCGGGGTTGCCGAGGGCGCCGAGCTGGTCATCGGCGGGGAGGCGGTGCTGACCGACAGCGGCGGCTACTTCCTGGCACCAACGCTGTTTGGAACCTCCAGCGACGACCTCAAGATTTCCCGCGAGGAGATCTTCGGGCCGGTGCTCGTGGCCTCGCCGTATGACTCGTTGGAGGAGGTGGCCGCGCGCGCCAACGCGTCTGAGTACGGGCTCGCCGCGGGAATCTGGACGCGGGATCTCTCAAACGCCCACCGCCTGGCCGCGATGTTGCGCGCGGGCTCGGTCTACATCAACCGGTGGGGGAGCGTGGATCCGGCGGCGCCCTTCGGTGGCTTCAAGGCTTCCGGCATCGGCCGTGAGCACGGCCACGACGGCCTCGACGCCTATCTCGAGACCAAGACGGTTTGGACCGCGCTGTAGGAGCTACGCCGGGCCAGCCACCGCCGGCTACGGTGACCCCCGGAGGCGCACGCGCCTGGATGTCGCGCCGTCAATCGCGGACGTCGCGACCGGTCGTGACAGCTGGCGATCCGCGTCTGCCCGCGTGGGCGGGTGCACTGGCTGCGATCGCAGCGATCGCCCTCGTTGGCGCGCTGGCGTGGATCGTTTTCGACGGCGCCAAGGGGGCCTCGCCGCTGTTGCCGTATTCGCCGTACTTCACCGGCTGGCTGCGGCACGTCGGTCCCGGCCGCCTGACCTACAAGACGTTTCTGTACGCGCTGCTGGTGTTCTGTATCGGCTACGGGCTGCTCGTGGCAGTCGCCAGTCGCCTCCCCACACGCTGGGTGATCGCGCTCTTGGCGGTGATCTATCTGCTGGTGTTCATCGGTCCCGTGCTGATCTCCACGGATGTCTTCAGCTACCTCGCATATGCGCGCATGGGCGTGTTGCACGGCCTGAACCCCTATACGCGGGCGCCCTTTGACGCACATCTCGACGCGATCTACAAGTACGTGGGCACGGACTGGGTCCACACGCCCACCGCCTATGGCCCGGTGTACACGCTGCTGTCGTATCCGCTCGCTCTGCTTGGCGTGGTCGGTGGGATCTGGGGCATGAAGGTCGTGGCGCTCGCGTCACTGATCGTGATTCTTTGGCTGACGTGGCGCTGTGCGCAGGCGCGGGGACTGGATCGCAGACTCGCGCTCGTGCTGGTGGGGGCCAATCCGCTGGTGGTCATCTACACCTTGGGAGGGGACCACAACGACTTGCAGATGGTCGCGTTGAT
>CAJCIJ010000150.1 GCA_903970315.1 Actinomycetota bacterium | reverse complement strand
GCAAGGAAGTCATGCGTGCCCTGCGGGAGACCGCTTCGACGGCGCGCTGGCCGAGGAGGTGGCGCGGATGGGGCGGTTGATGGACGACGCGATCGGCGTCGGTCTCGCCGCCACCCAGGTCGGCGTCCTGAATCGTGTGTTCGTCTACAGGGCCTACGCCGACGACGAGATCAGTGCGCTTGTCAATCCTGTGCTGGAGCACGCAGGGGAGGAGCTGGAGCTCGGCGAGGAGGGATGTTTGAGCATCCCCGGGGTGCACGTCGATGTCGAGCGCCCCGCGGAGGTTCGAATGCGCGGCCAGGATGCCGAGGGCAACGAGGTCGTGGTCGACGCCACGGGGCTGGAGGCGCGGGTACTTCAGCATGAGCTCGACCACCTGGACGGCGTGCTGATCCTGGACCGCATCCCGCGCGAGCAGCGCAAGGAAGTCATGCGTGCCCTGCGGGAGACCGCTTCGAGCGCTCCCTGAAGTCTTGCGCACAGTCTTCCTGGGAACCTCGCATTTTGCCGCCACGGTGCTCCAGCGCCTGGCCGGCGGCGCACACAGGCCGGTGCTGGTGATCACCCGGCCCGACCGGCCGCAGGGTCGCGGCCGCCGGCTTTCGCCACCGCCTGTGGCCCAACGGGCCACGGAGCTGTCGCTGCCGCTGGTGCAGCCGGACACCGTCAACGACGAGGCGACGCGCGCCCTGGTGGCGGACCAGCGGCCAGGGGCCGTGATCGTCTGCGCTTTCGGTGCGCTGATCAAGGAGCCGCTGCTGTCCGACCACGAGATGCTCAACGTGCATCCGTCGCTGCTGCCGCGCTGGCGCGGCGCCGCGCCGATCGAGCGGGCGATCATGGCCGGCGACGAGCGGACGGGTGTGTCGATAATGCGCCTGACCGCCGGCCTGGACAGCGGCCCCGTCTGTCTGGTCGGCAACGAGCCGATCGCCGAGACCGACGATTACGGCACGCTCGCCGCGCGGCTGGAGCAGCTTGGAGGCGAGCTGCTGGTCGCCGCCCTGGACCAGCTCGAGCGTGGTGAGGCGCTGCAGTGGCGCGAGCAGGACGACGACGAGGCGACCTACGCCGGCAAGATCGAGGCTGGCGACAGGCGCCTTGACACGACGCGGCCGGCCGTGGAGCTGGCCCGCGTTGTCCGGGCACTCAATCCGCACATCGGCACGCGGCTGGAGCTCGCCGGTGGCGAGATGCTGGGAGTGTCGCGCGCGGTGCCCGTTGCCGACGAGCTGCCGGGCGGCGGCGACGGCGGCGCGGCGGTGCTGATGGAGCGCGACGGACGACTGCTGGTTGCCTGCGGCACTGGCGCGCTGCAGCTGACGGAGGTCAAACCCCCCGGCGGTCGCGCGATGCCTGCGTCTGAGTACGCCCGCGGGCGCAAGCTGCCCAGCGCGTGATCGGGCCCGGCGCGGCCCCCGTCTTGGCCCCGGCTCCCACAGCACCCGCGCGCAGCTGCGCCTTCTCGGCATTGCGGCGCATCTTCGACGGAGGCGCCCACACAGACCGTGCGCTGCATCTCAGCGCCGCCGGGCTTGATGGGCGCGACCGCTCCCTGGCGATGCGCCTGACCTACGGCACCGTGCAGCGCAAGGGGACGCTCGACCACCTCATCCAGACCCTCACGGAGCGCCCGCTGGAGCGGCTGGAGGCACCCGTGCGCACCGCGCTGCGGATGGGGCTCTACGAGCTCCTCTACACCGACGGGGCACCGGACAGGGCGGTGGTGGCCGACGCCGTGGAGTTGGTCAAGCTCTCTGAGGGACGCTCGCGCCAGGCCGCCGCGGGTCTGGTGAACGCCGTCCTGCGTCGCGCGGCGCGGGAGGGAGCAGCGCTGCTCGCCGGTCTTGACTGCAAGACGGCCGCCAACGCCGCTGTGCTGCACTCCCACCCGGAGTGGGTTGCCGAGCTGTGGTTTGGTCAATTGGGCGAGCACGATGCCGTGGCACTCATGGCCGCCGATAACGAACCTGCCGAGGTCGCGCTACGCGTCAACACGTTGCGCACCGATATCGCGGCGCTCCAGGCCGCGCTGGCGGTCCCCACCCATACAGACCCGCTTCTGAGCGAAGCGCTGGTGCTGGACGGCCCGTTTGACGCCCACGCCTCTGCGCCCTGGCGGGACGGGTGGTTTGTGGCGCAGTCGCGCGCCGCCATGCTTGTGGCGCGCGCGCTGGATCCACAGCCGGGCGAGCGCGTGCTTGACGTCTGTGCGGCGCCCGGGGGCAAGACCACGCACATCGCCGCGCTGATGGGAGGCGAGGGCGAGGTTGTGGCCGTCGAGCAGAGACCGCGCCGCGCAGAGCGCCTGGCGGCGACCGCCGCGCGCCTCGGCGCCGTCAACGTAAGGGTAGAGGTGGCCGATGCGCGGCGCATACCCCCGGATACCCCCGGCCGCCGGGGCGGGGTTCGGACGGCGTTTGACCGCGTGCTCGTCGATCCGCCGTGCTCGGGCCTTGGCACGCTTCAGGGAAACCCCGACCTGCGCTGGCGCATGACGCCCGAGCGTGTGGCCCAACTGGCCGACGATCAGATGCAGATCCTGTCCGCTGCCGCCGCTGCGGTCGATGCCGGCGGGGTGCTCGTCTACTCTACGTGCACGATCTCGCCAACGGAGAACGAGCGCCTCGTGCGCGCCTTCCTTGACCGCCACCACGACTTCCAGCTCGACGATCTCGGTAGTCGGTGGCCAGACGCACGCATGGACCGCGGCAGCGGAGCGGCGTCCGAGCACGAGCTTGCCGACCGGGTGTTGCTGACGCTGCCGCACCGCAACCACACAGCCGGGTTCTTCATCGCCCGTATGAGCAGAGCCTGAGCGGCCGTGGCGATCCCCTCTGACGAGAAGCCGCTGGACATGGGGTTGGCATGCCCGCACTGCGGAGAGCCGTGGCTGCGTCCCGCCAATCTGCCTGGACGCTACCGCTGCGTGTACTGCCTGCACCGTTTCGAGCTTGCCTCGGTGTGCCCCAACTGCGGCGAGCATTCGACGATCGTGCGCATGTCCTCCACGGCGATGCTGAAATGCAACAGCTGTGGCGACACGATGCTGATGCCGATCTGATGGGATGCACGCGGTGAGCGCGGCCACCAACGCCAAAGAGCTGCTGGGTGAGGTCCATGTCGCGCCGTCGATCCTGTCAGCCGATTTCGGACGGCTGCGCGAGCAGGTCTCCGAGGTGCTGGCCGCCGGCGCGCGGGTCATCCACGTAGACGTCATGGACGGCCACTTCGTGCCCCCCATCACCGTCGGCCCGCTCGCCGTGGCGGCCTTACGCGAGCTGGCCGAGGCCTCGGAAGCGATGCTGGATGTGCACCTGATGATCGAGCGCCCCGAGCAGAAGGTGGGAGAGTTCCTGGCCGCCGGCGCCCACTCGATCACCTTCCATCAGGAGGCCACGCCTCAGCTTGCCTATGCGGCCCAGCTGGTCCGCGCGCAGGGAGCGTGTGTCGGCGTGGCGCTGAACCCAGCCACAGCCGTGGAGGCCCTGGCCGATGCCGCGTCGATGATCGACCTGGTGCTGTGTATGACCGTCAACCCCGGCTGGGGCGGGCAGCCGTTCATCGCGACCTCCCCGGAGAAGGTCGCGCGCCTGCACGCGCTCGTGGGTGACTCGGTGGCGATCGAGGTCGATGGTGGCATCGACGTCACAACGGCCCCTGTGTGCCGCCGGGCCGGTGCGCGCCTGTTTGTGGCCGGCGCGGCGATCTTCGGCACAAGCGACCCCGGTGAGGCCTACGGGGCGATCGTGCGCTCCATCGAAGACGCTCCAGCGATGACGGGCCCGCGTCGGTA
>CAJCIJ010000149.1 GCA_903970315.1 Actinomycetota bacterium | reverse complement strand
GTTCCTGTTCAGCGCGGGCGCCGACATCAAGGCGTTTACCTCCATGGACGAGGCCTCCGGCGAGCAGTTGATCAGGTCCGCCCACGAGCTTTTCGCCGAGCTCGGTGCCGACGGGGTCGCGACCGTGGCCGCTGTCAACGGCCTGGCTTTCGGCGGCGGCTGTGAGCTTGCGATGGCCTGCGATGTGCGCATCGCGGCGCGCTCGGCCGTCTTTGGCCAGCCCGAGATCAAGCTGGGAATCATCCCCGGTTTCGGCGGCACCGTGCGCCTGCCGCGACTGATAGGACGCGGCAACGCATTGGAGATGAATGCCATCGGTGATCCGGTGCCGGCCGACCAGGCCCTGGCGCTGGGCCTGGTCAACGACGTTGTCGAAGACCACGAGCTGTTCGACGTGGCACTCATGTGGGCCCGTAAGCTGGCCGGTCAGGCACCGCTCGCGCTCGCCCAGATCAAGGGTGTTGGCGCCATCGGCGACCAGGCAGCGATCGAGGCCGAGCAGGCAGCGTTCCGCTCCGCGTTTGACAGTGCTGACGCCAAAGAGGGGATCGCCGCATTCCTCGGGCGCCGGCAGGCCCGTTTCAACGGCTCCTAGACCCGCATGGCTCGTCGGCGGATGCCCGGACCCGCGGACCGAAGACTCCACGCCCACTGGCGCGCGCAGTGTTGAGCCAACCCCGTCCGCATGCCGACTCGGTCGAGCAGTTGGCCGACCTCATACGAGGCGCCGACTCGGTCGTCGCGCTGACCGGCGCTGGTGTCTCGGTGCCCTCGGGCATCCCTGATTTCCGCTCAGCCGGCACGGGCCTGTGGGAGGGAGTCGATCCCATGCAGGTAGCCCACATCGACGCGTTTCACGCCGACGCCGAGCGGTTCTGGGCCTTCTATTCGGAGCGCTTTGCCACTCTGGAGGACAAACAACCCAACGACGCCCACCGCGCGCTGGCGCAGCTGGAGCGCCAGGGGATGCTCGACGGGGTGATTACGCAGAACATCGACATGCTGCACCGCAAGGCCGGGACGGAGGAACTCATAGAGCTGCACGGGTCCATCGAGCGTTGCGTATGCCTGCGTTGCAGGATCTTCGTGCCCCTCGGACAAGCGCGCGCCCTGATTGCCGGCGACCCGGCCGGCGTCCCCCGCTGCCCGGACTGCGACGCGCCCCTGAAGCCAGACGTGGTGCTCTTCGGCGAGCTTCTGGACGACCACGCCGCGGCACGTGCCCGCGAGCTATGTCAGCGCGCCGATGTGCTCCTGTGCGTCGGTACATCGCTTGAGGTGTACCCCGCAGCCGAGCTGCCCATGATCACCCACCGCGCCGGTGGCCGGGTCGCAATCATCACCAAGAGTCCAACGCCGCTTGACCGCCTCGGCCACATCCGTCTGGACGGCGACGTGGTGGACGAACTTGGCGCGCTTTTGACAGTGCTGGACGGCCACGGGGACTCTGCATGAGCGCTGTGGCCGTGTCACGGAGACGCGCTCGGTTGTTTGCTTTTCGGCATGGCACGCACGCGCGCGCGTGCCATGCCCGATAGGACCGCACAACACTCACGCCCGACCCATTTCGAGCGCCTTGCCCGCGGCCAGAGGGCGCGCACAAAGTGGGCGCGCTAACGCTCGGCAAGTGCCCCGGCGGGCGCGCTCTGTTCGGCCGGCTCGGCGCGACGGGTTAGGTCCCGCTCGGGGTCGATCGACCAGCGCGCGGCCAGCTCCCGCAAGTCGGTCCCGACGCCCCAGCGATCGGCCCGTACAGGCCCTTCGTGTTCGGTGCTGGCGCCTTTCAGCGCCATGCAGCCGGCGTTGTCGCCAATGGCTCGCAGCTCGGCGATCTCAGCGTCGCTGAACGGGCCCGGGGGATTGACCGCTGCCAGCTCGGCCCGTTTGTCCTCGATCGTCCGCGCACCGGGTCCGGGCTCTTGCAACAGAGTGGGCGCCACGCAAGCCACGGGCTCGTGAGCAAGGTTCCAGTAGCAGGCGAGCTGCAGCAGGGAGATGCCGTAGCGGTCGGCATAGGGGCGCATCCGGTCCAGTTTGGCCAGCCCCTCCTCGACCCAGCCGGCGGGGCGAAAGGCCCGGTGGTCGTGGCGTCCGAAGACATGTTTGGGCTGGATATCTCCGTAGAACAGTCCGCCGTAGTCCACGACCCGCGTGATCAGCTTGACGTCGTTGCGCGCGGCAGCTGCGAGCACCAGCTCGCCGGGCCAGGGCTCCATGGGGCTGAGGATGATCATCGCCCACTCGATCAGCTCTGCGAAGCGTTCGAAACAGTCGATCAGGTCCAAGGTGAAGCCGTTCGCCGGCCCCGGTGCCACGCCCAGCATTCGCGCCAGGCCGTCGTCGCGTGTGGCTTGCAGGCCTTCCCACACGGCGGGATTGGAGTAGCCGGTCTGGTCGGGGTTGTGCAGCAGCAACAGGTCGAAGTGATCCACGCCGATTCGAGCCAGGCTGCGCTCCGTGGCATGCCGGATGTATGAGGAGAACTCGTCCTCGCTGCGAAGGGTGGGGTCGGTGAAGCGCGGAAACCCCTTGGCTCCGTCGCGGGTGCCCTCGTAGAAGTCGTGGCCGATGGCGCCCACCAGGCAGTAGCTGTCGCGGGGGACGCCGGACAGCGACCGGCCCACGAGCGTGTCGGCCTCGCCGGCGCCGTACACGTCGGCGGTGATCACCGTGTCGATGCCGTCCCCCGGTCGCAGCAGCTTTTCGAGGCGCTCCTCCTCGACGGGCTCGCCGAAGTGCATGAAGCGTCCGCCGCTCCAGGTACCCAGGGCTGCGGTCGTGGGGTCCATCAGTGCGCACCATATGACGCTGCCGCCGCGCGTGCTCTTAGAGCGGCCTCAAGGCGCCCCAGCGCGTGTGTCACGGGATCCTCGGTGTGCGGTCCATCGATCCATCCGGCCGCCGCCGCGCCGGCGCTTGGAGTGCCCTGGAGTGCGGATTGGGATGCGGCGGTCACCGAGGCGTTCAGGCGCCGCAGCTCTTGAAGCCGCTCGTGCATCGTTCCGCCCCTGGCCATTGCGGCCTCCATCAGCTGCGACTCATAGGCGATCGAGTTGCCCGGCGGCAGTTCGGCGGCCAGCTCCACCAGCGCTGCTGCATAGGCGCGCTCCAGCTCGACCGCCGCCAGCCGAAGGTCGCCGCGGTCGAGATCGTGCCTGGCGCGCAGCGCCAGCTCCTCACACAGAAGCGCCTCCGTACGCCCTCCCAGTAGCGCCGCAAGGCGCTGGGATGAGTCGATGGCGCTGCGCTTGGGACGCGACAGCGGCAGCATCCTGCGTGTCAGCCGCCGGGCCACGCTTGGCGCTGGCTTTGCCCCGTTCATCTCAAGCTCGCGAGACTCCGTGAACAGGCCGTCGGCCATCTGCTTGCCCGTGCCCCAGCCGGCGCGGATCGAGTGGGCATCGGCGACCGTCAGCGGATGTACGTGCGGATCCGCCGCTGCGATCCTCTGTGCCTTCAGGGCGCGGTCGATGACAGCCATCGCGTTGGCCACGGCAGCCTCGATGTCGAGCTCTGCAAGCCACCGCTGTGCCTGGCTTTCGGCGGGGACTGATACGGGGTCGATCACGCTGACCACCCTGCGCACCGGCGTGCGGTCGTTGCCCGGCCGGGTCGTAAGCACGAGAACATGCTGCGGCTCGCCGCCGGGCCTGTCGCGCAGGACATGGCGGCCATCGCCGATAGGCAGGGTCGCCGGCGCCTCGATCTGCACACACACAAAAAGCCGGTCGGTCACAGGTGCAACGTATCCTTCTTGGTAAGCCCCCATTACCGCAAGGAGACCCAGCTGTCCGATGCACCCAACAGCAGTGACCGGCCCAAGCGCTCCCGTCGCGCCGGTGCCGGCTCCAAACCTGACCGAGCGGCGACTGCGCAGGGTGCGGCCGAAGAGCCGCCGATGGACCCATTTGCCGGCGCCGGCGACGAGCCGCCGGGAGCCACCCACGACAAGCTTGGGCGTGCTCTGTCGGAGCTGCTTGAAAACCCACTCGTGACGGGCGCGATCGGCCGTGCGTGGGGCGCTCGCGAGAAGGCCGCTCAGGCTCAGGAGCTGGCGATGGGGGCGCTGAACCTGCCGTCGGCTGCGGACATCGAGCGGCTCACGCGCAGGTTGCGCTCGGTGTCGCAACGGCTTGAGGGCGTCGAGGACGGCCTGCAGGGCGTTGGGCGATCTCTCGGTGCGAGCGCCGGCGTCGAGGCGCGTCTGGAGGCGCTCGACCGCCGCTTGGGCGCGATCGAGGCAAGCCTCGCGGGCCTGGAGGCGGCAATCACGCGCGCCGCCCCCGGGGCTGATCCGGCGCGCCGGCCGGCCGGCGCCGTCAAGCGCTCGACTGGCGCCGACAACGGCTGAGCTGGGTGGGCGCGCCAACCGTCGTGGCCGCGATCGGGGAGCGCAGGGTGGTGGGGATCGATCCGACCGTGGCGGGGGTCCGTGCGCAGGTGGCAGAAGGCGGCCTGTTGGACGGGCCGGCGGGTGTGGTGGTGATGCTCTCCGGTGGGCGCGACTCGGTGTGCCTGCTCGACGTTGCCGTGGACATATGCGGCCCCGAGCGGGTGGCGGCGTTGCATGTCAACTACGGCTTGCGAGGCGACGAATCGGCCGCCGACGAGCGGCACTGCGGCGCTCTCTGCGAGCAGCTGGGTGTGACACTTCACGTCGTTGCAGCGAGGCGGGAGGACCACTCGGCGGGCAACCTCCAGGCGTGGGCGCGCGATGTGCGCTACGAGGCTGCCATGGAGCTGGCCCAGTCCTCCGATGGTCCGGGGCCGGCCGGTGCGGACGGCGCGCCCGTGGATAGTCCGACCGGGCTGGCCCCGACTCGCGTCGCGGCGGGCCACACCGCTTCCGACCAGGTCGAGACGATCCTGTACCGACTCGCGGCGTCACCGGGACGGCGTGCTCTGCTGGGCATGCCGGTGCAAAGCGGTCGCTTGGTGCGCCCGTTGCTGGCGGTGACGCGTGACCAGACGGCGGCCTACTGCCGCGCGCGGGGCCTTGCATGGCGCGATGACGCCACCAATGAGTCCGAGCGTTACGCGCGCGTGCGCGTGCGCAAGGACCTCCTGGGGGCACTGCGCGGCGTTCACCCGGGTGCGGAGGCAAACGTACTTCGTACTGCGGCACTGCTGCGTGAGGAGACCGCACTGCTGGAGGGACTTGTCGACGAGGAGCTTGCGGGGGTCGGCGAGATCACCATCGCGCGCCTGCAAGAGCTTGCGCCGGCGCTGCAACGGTTGGTGGTCACGCGCTTGGCCGAGGATGCCACGGGCGGCTTTGCGCCACAGGCAGGGGATCGGGTGGCCGACATTCTGGAGCTCGCCGGCAGCGAGGGCACCGAGGGCGGCGGGGCGGGGGGGCGGCGCGCTAGTGTGCAACTCCATGTCGGCGGCTCGGCTGCAGCGGTGATCAGAGCGGGTGTCCTGCGCATGATCAAGCTGGAACCACGTAGGGGCGGGCCGGGCGCGTGAGCGCGGCTGACCGGATCCCGGCAGGCGTCGGGGATGTGGTGGTGACCGCCGAGCAGCTCCAGCGCCGCGTGTTGGAGCTGGGCGCACAGATTTCGGCCGACTACGCCGGGGGGACTTTGCTGTTGGTGGGTGTACTCAAGGGCGCGCTGTTCTTTCTGGCCGACCTGATGCGGGCGATCGACATACCCGTGGAGGTCGATTTCATGGCGGT
>CAJCIJ010000148.1 GCA_903970315.1 Actinomycetota bacterium | reverse complement strand
CGATACCGTAACGAGTAGCCTAGTCGGTTGTTTGGAGCCATCCCTTCAGGATCCCGTCTGGCGCCTGACGCTCACTCCCACTCGATCGTGCCCGGCGGCTTGCTGGTGATGTCGTAGGTCACCCGGTTGACCCCGCGCACCTCGCCCACGATGCGCCCCGCGACCCGGCCCAGGAAGCCCATGTCGAACGGGTAGAACTCGGCCGTCATCCCGTCCGTGCTGGTCACCGCCCGCAGCGCGCAGGCCTGGTCGTAGGTCCGGCCGTCACCCATGACGCCCACCGTCCGCACCGGCAGCAGCACCGCGAAGGCTTGCCAGATCGCGTCGTAGAGCCCGGCCGCCCGGATCTCCTCGAGGAAGATCGCGTCCACGTGGCGCAGCCGGTCCAGTGCCTCGCGCGTCACGGCGCCGGGGATGCGGATCGCCAGGCCCGGCCCTGGGAAAGGGTGCCGGCCCACGATGCTGGCGGGCAGGCCGAGTTCCTGGCCGAGCACCCGCACCTCGTCCTTGAACAGCTCGCGCAGCGGCTCGACCAGTGCCATGCGCATGCGCTCCGGCAGGCCGCCGACATTGTGGTGGCTCTTGATCGTGACACTCGGGCCGCCACCGACCGACACGCTCTCGATCACGTCAGGATACAGCGTGCCCTGGGCCAGGAAGTCGGCGCCGCCGAGCTTGGCCGCCTCCTCCTCGAACACCTCGATGAACAGCCGCCCGATCGTCTTGCGCTTCAGCTCCGGGTCGGTCACCCCGTCCAGCGCGTTGAGGAACAGCACCGAAGCGTCGCGGTGCACGAGCTGGATGTTGAACCGGTCGCGGAAGGTGCGCACCACCTCCTCCGCCTCGCCCCGGCGCAGCAGGCCGTGATCGACGAAGATGCAGGTGAGCTGGTCGCCGATGGCCTCGTGGATCAGCACCGCGGCGACGGAGGAGTCCACCCCGCCTGACAGGCCGCAGATCACCCGGCCGCCGCCCACCTGGGTGCGGATCTTCTCGCGCGCCTCGGTGCGGAAATCGGCCATCGACCAGTCGCCGGTCAGCCCCGCGACCCCGTGGGTGAAGTTGCGCAGCAGGTCGGCGCCGTGCGGCGTGTGGACCACCTCCGGATGGAACTGCACCCCGTAGAAGCCGCGCTCCTCGTCCGCCACGACCGCAAAGGGGGCGCCTTCGCTAGCGGCCATGCTGCGGAAGCCGGGCGGCAGCGCCGTGACGCGGTCGCCATGGCTCATCCAGACCTGCTCGCGCATGCCCGGCGCCCAAACGCCCTCCAGCAAGCGCGATGCGTGGGTGACGTCCACGAAGGCGCGGCCGAACTCCTTGAGCCCTGACGGCTCCACCGCCCCGCCCAGCTCCGCGCACATGAGCTGCTGCCCGTAGCATATGCCCAGCACCGGCACGCCTATCGTCCACACGATGCCAGGCGCCCGGGGGCTGTCCGGGTCGCACACGCTCGCCGGCCCACCGGACAGGATCAAGGCGCGCGGCGCCCAGGCAGCGATCCGCTCCGGATCGGCGTTATAGGGCCAAATTTCGCAATACACGCCGCTCTCGCGCAGGCGCCGGGCAATCAGTTGTGTGACCTGGCTACCGAAATCGAGGACGAGCACACGCTCGCTATGCCGATCGAGCTGTATCATGGGGCTTTGCAGCACAGACCGCCTGCCAGCGCAACCACGCTCGACATACAACCAAGAGTAGGTTACACTAGCGCTTCAAATTACACGAATCATCCAAAAAGACACGTGCTGTTGCAGATCAGACGTCTTAACGTCAATGTGTGGTGAATATGGCGCCGACTCGGCTCGCATCCGCCCTAAGCCGCCTTCAAGTGTTTGTCACACAGACCCGTGTGGCGGACGTGCTCGGTCCCTTGCGGCCATATTCTGGGCAGCCCCGTCCCGAGCTTCAGACCGCATTGCAGGCCTTCGGGCGGGTCTGTGCGGAGCAGGAACGGTTCGGCGATGCGGAGCGCGCGCTGATCGAGGCACTGCAGCTCGGCGCGATACTCGAGTCGGAGTGGTGGGCCGAGATCATCATCTGCATCACCCGGGCGACCATGCCCGACGATCTTGCGGTAGCCCTTCCTGGCCTGTGCGCCCGCCTGGACTTCGTGGCTGGCAGCTTCCCCGCTCTGGCCACGCTGCTGAGCAAGCCATTCGACGCCGGCGGCCGGAATGGAATCACGCTCGCCGTCTCCGGGTATGACGGCGAACCGCCGGAGCTGACGCGGGTTGCCAGCGTCTTGCAGGCGGTACAGTTGCTCTGGACCGTGGCCGAAGCGCTGGCCGGTGTACGCGCTCCCCTCGCCCTGACCGGCAGTGAGCCGGGTGCCGCCACCCTCCTGCAGTTCGACGGCCCTACCGCGCCGCTGCAGGAGATGACCGCCCTCCTCGCGGCCCTACCACAAGCCGATCCTTTATCGGGCGATTGGGCAGAGCAGGCGCCCTTGATGCGCAGCGTGCTCGACCGGCTCGACCGTCGCTCCCACGCGGAGAGCATGCGGCTGCGTGAGACGCTCAATGCCGGCGTGC
>CAJCIJ010000147.1 GCA_903970315.1 Actinomycetota bacterium | reverse complement strand
GCGATCGCTGTCAACGCCGCCAATGACGCCTGGGCGGCGACCAGCCCGGGCAGCCTCCTGCCAATCAACGTCGAAAACAAGCCGCTGGAACAGCCGCCGCACGTCTACCGGCTGACCAACGGACTCGCGCCCGAAGCACCTGAAGGCAACGACGAAGAAGAACGACCGCTGCCGCCCGAAGAAAAGCCGATCGAAATCATCGAACCGCCGCTGCCGGAAAAACCCAAGCTGCCGGTGACGATCTCGGAGACCCACCACGTGCACCGCAAACCTGCCGTGTACGCCGTATCGGCGTCAGTGCACGAGCACGGTAAGAGCCTGAGTCTGTACTTGACGTTCAGGGTACGCAGGGCGACCACTCTTGGCGCCGAGGCGCTAAGGGATGGCCACGTCGTCAGCAAGGCCCGACCAAAACGTTTCAAAAAGGGCCTCCATGGCTTGCTGGTGCTCCAGCTGGACCGCAAGCACTGGCCGACGAAGGTGCGGTTCATCGCGTGAGTGAGATGCGCACCGATCTGAGACCGACCTGCGACGGACGTGCGGGGTTGCTGGCCTTGCGCGGCCGAGCCAAAAGGCCGCGCCCGTGGCGCACCCCGGCGCCGACAGGGGACGCACGATGAGGCGGCTTGCGCCCCTCGCGCTGGCGCTGACCTGCGTCGTCACCGTTGCCGTCGCCGCGGCTGGCAACGGCGCCAGCGCCGCCACGCCCCCGATCGTCTCAAAGCCGGTCGCGCCGCCGTCGGAAACCGCCGCCGCGGTCAACGTGGCGCCCGCGGAAACCACTGCCGGCCAGACGCCTGCGCCACCGGCCGAAGACACGACCACGCAGACCACTGGATCAGTCTCAACTGCCACGTCGTCCTCGGCTTCGTTGGCCCCGGCCAGGTCGACCAAATCGGCAAATCCCCAACCGGCTGTGGGGCCGGAAATCGTCGTCCCCGCACCGCCGCCGCAGACGCCCCACGGGCGCACGGGTGCCGGCTCGACATCCCCCACGGGCCACGCGAACGGCACCGGACAGACCGATGGGCTCTCACCCGGCACCGGCACGGTGGCGGCTCCGCAAACCGGGCCCGCAGCCTTTGCATCGCTGGAACCCTCGCTGACTCTTCCGCTCTCGCAGGCAAACCCGCTCGTGGACTTCTTCATCAACACCTACCGGACACCCCCGTTCCTGCTGCCCATCTACATCGCCGCCGCAGAGCGCTACGACGTCCCATGGCAGGTCCTCGCGGCGATCAACGAAGTCGAGAGCGACTACGGCTCGGATGTCAACGTCTCAAGCGCCGGCGCAGAGGGTTGGATGCAGTTCATCCCTGCCGAGTGGGCCGCATACGGCGTAGATGCCAACGGGGCGGGGGTGCGCGATCCATACAGCCCCGCCGACGCGATCTTCGCGGCCGCCCGTTACCTCGCCGCCGCCGGCGCGGCGCACGACATTCGAGCGGCGATCTTCTCCTACAACCACTCTTCCAGTTACGTCGAATCGGTGATGCTGCGGGCCCAGCTTTTGCGCGAGACCCCTCAATCGCTGATCGGCGGCATGACCGCGATCGTCGATGGACGCAGCCCCGTGGCCGGCAGCGGGGAACTGGCGCGGACGCCCGTCTGGTCCTCCCCCTCCACGACCGCAACGATTGCTTCGGGGCACGACGCACGCACCCTTTCGGCGCCCACCGGAGCCCCCGCACCGCCACCCCAGGTGGCGGCGGCCTCCGGCACAAGCTCCACCGAACGCGCTGTCGTGGGCGCCAACATCGCAACCGCGCCAGGCACTTCGGTGCTCGCCGTACAGAACGCCGAGGTCCTTCGCGTCGGACTCGACGCCAAGCTCGGCCATTTCATCGAGCTACGCGATGCCTACGGCGACACCTACACCTACGCCCACCTCGGCCGGGTGCTGGCGCGTTCGGCCCTGGCGCCACCGGCAGCCGACGGACCTGGCTCCGCGTGGTCCCAATCGGCCGGCTCGCCCAGGGGCCGACTGCAATGGCTGCGCAGCGGTGCGTGGGTGACCGCAGGGACGGCGCTTGGCAACGTCGCCGGCGCTGCACCCGGTGCCCGGGCGCACTTCCTTCTGGCAATCGCGCCGGCCGGCGCCGCTGCGATCGATCCTCGTCCGATCCTTGCCGCCTGGCAGGCGCTCGGCGAGGCGCAGGGACAGCCGCGGCCGGACACCCAGCCGCTGTTCGGGCCGACGGCCGCAGACGCGGTGATCGGCGAGATCCTGCTGATGAGCGAACAGCAGCTCGAGGCCCACCTGCTGGCCGACCCAGATCTGTCGCTGTCAACGTGCAGTCGGCGCGGCATCGCCACCGGACAGGTCGACCGGCAGATGCTCGCCGCCCTGGACTTCCTGGTCGCCTCCGGCCTTGACCCGACTGTCTCAACGCCCGCCTGCCGCGACAGCGCTGCCGCGGCGGGCGCCTCGGTGCATGCCGGAACGGCAACCGTGCTGCTCTCAGCGCTCAACGGGGTCCCTGTCCGCGGCCACCACGGCCCTGGCTCGCTGGCTGCGCAGGCGGTTCGCAGGCTGCTGGCGTTGCCAGGCGCCATGCGCCCTGACCGGATCGCGGCCCCTGTGGGCGTCGCCGTGGCAGCGGCCGGCAGGGTCAGCCACGGCCCAGCAGGCGTCATCGAAGTCGGCTTTGGCTCGCAGCCCCAAACTTCCACGGCGCCGGGGTCGGTCGCCGGACAGCCGGGGTCAAACGCCGCCCAACACCCGTCGGTGCCCGGCGCAGCCGCCGCTCGCCTGGCAGCTAAACGTGCGCAATCGGCCCCCGCGCTGGACACGGCGCAGTGGCGCAAGCTGATCGATCGCGTCTCGCGCCTGCCTCAGCCCCTGATCCCGAGCAAGGCCACGAGCGCTGCGGTACCCGACACCGCAAGTTCGCCGCTACCAACCGCTGACACGGAACTGGCGCTGCTGGCGCCAACGATCGCAGCGCCGACGCCCGCGACGTCGCAGCCCACCGAAGGCGCGTCGACGGGCACCGAAATCTCGCCCGGCACCGAATCGTCGCAGGCACCCGAAGGCTCGCCCGCATCGGAGAGCTCGGCGGCGTCCGAAGCGGGGGGGGTTCAGTTGAGCAGCCCGCTCGCCGACACGGCCGCACCTCTGATCACCGTGCCGAAGTTCACGCTCGAAGCACCGTCGGCGCCGAGCGGCATTCTGAGTGAAGATGAGGAGCTGAAGGTCACAAGCGACCCGGCCGTGGGCGTCCAGTCGGCCGACTTCCAGTTCAAGCCGGCCGAATCCTCGACCTGGACCACAATCGAACGTACTTCCGGCGCAGTAGCGTTCTTTGAAACCGCCACGCTGACCACTCCCGACGGCCTGTATGACCTGCGCGCGGTCGTCACCGCGGTGGGGGGCGCAGAATACGTGGCCGAACTGCCCGATCTTCTGATCGACAACGGAGAAGCGCCTGTCGTCAGCCTCGAAGCCCAGCCATCGAGCAACGTACGCGGCGTTATCGCGCTTACAGCCCGCAAGGACTCGGCCGTCAACAGTCCCTACAAGCTCAAAGCAGTCAACTTCGAGTACGCGCCGTCGCGGCCGGGGCCAGTCCGTCACTGGGTCCTGATCGAACAGGTGATCGCGTCGACCAAGCTACAGGCCGAATTCGCGACGAGCTTCGACACCAGCAGGTCGGGTACCCCGGACGGCGACTACGACTTTCGCGTAGTGCCGGAAGGGGCGGTAGGCGGAGCAACCAAGCAGTTCGCATCGATCCCAATTCGCAACCTTCTGCTGGACAACACGCCCCCCACGGTCGCCCTGTCTGATCCGGGCTCACCTCTGAGCGGGGTTGTCACGCTCTCGGCCACGGCGCAGGACCCCAGCCCCGGGTCCGGCGTAGCCGCGGTCACCTTCGAACGCGCACACGCCGGCAGCGAAGCCTGGCAGACGATAGGGACGGTGAGCCTCGCGTCGCCCGCAGGATCGGACACCTACTCCCACCGCTTGCGCACCGAAGGCCTGCCCAACGGGAGCTACGACTTCCGCGCGACAGCGACCGATGTCGCGGGCAATCATGCAGCTTCCCCAGTGGTGGCCGAAGTCGAAGTGCAGAATCCGGTATCCCCGCCGGCAGTCTCGGCGTCTGTCACAAGCGTCGTCGCGCCTGCGGAAAACGTCACCATCCTAGGGACGGTCAGCGCCGAATCAAGCAGCGAACACGAAACCGAAACCTGGGCCTACGGCACCACCAAGGCGCCACCGGCCGACGTGGATGGAAGCCCCCTGCCGTATACAGCGCAGGGCTATCAGCTGGTGCTCTTGCGGTACACCGAAAAGGACCGCTGGCAGATCGTGGAAGTGCTGCGCGAACC
>CAJCIJ010000146.1 GCA_903970315.1 Actinomycetota bacterium | reverse complement strand
CTGCGGGCCAGGATCACGGCCGCCGCCACAAAGGCGAGGTCCTGCACAGCGGTGTCAGCTATCTCAAGCCCGGGCGAGAGGTGCGACGAATTGATATTGGCCCCCAGGAGCGCCGCCGGGACGTCCACGAACAGGCCGCCTGCAACCGCCAGCACCAGCCCCAGGCACAGGGCCGCAAAGCCCATCCACCAGATCCAGTCGTTGCGCGGAATGCGGCCGCCGGGACCCTCCGGCAGCGGAGGCGGCGGCGACAACGGCAACGGCTCTCGTCGGTGATCTATCCATGCCGTCGGTGCCACCGGGGCCGGCGGTGGCGAGGGCACGCCAGGGATCGGCGCGATGCCCCAGTAGCCGCCCGGAGCGTCCCACCCCGGGTCGTCCGGCCGTCGCCACGACGGCTCTGGCTCAGGTGTCGTCATCCCGTCCACCGGTTGCGAGCCTAGCCGGACCAGTTGACAATCAGCCCCGGCAGCTGCGCCAAGGAGCCAATCTGCCGCACGCCAGTGGACGCGCCCGGCCGCGCGTACGCCTGCCGGTCTTGGGCAGCTTGTGGGTCGGGCTCGTCGTGCGCGCCCGCGCCGGCGCGTCGCAGCCACACCGCGCCCAACCCGGCCGCCGTCGCTCCCTCCACGTCGTCGGCGTAGGAGTCGCCCACATGCACGGCATCCCTCGCCTGCACCCCGGCCAGCGCCAGCGCTGCGGCGAAGATCTCCTGCGCCGGCTTGGCAGTGCCAACTGCCGCCGACACCACGACACCGTCGAGCCGACTCGCAAGCCCAACGTCGGCCAGCAGCGCCGGCAGGCCGCAGTCCCAGTTGCTGGCCACCACCGCCCGCACCCCGTACGCCTTCAGCGCCTCCAATGCGCCAGGCACGTCCGGCCAAACGACGAAATGCAGCGACGCCAACATCGCCGCCGTCATCTGCTCGCCGCTGAGATTCGCCGTCACGCCCACCGGCAGGTGGGCCGCCAGTACCTCGGCGCACTCCCCGCGCAGCGCCGCCAGCGTCGCCGCATCGCGGCCCTGCATGTGGCGGGCACGGTAGTAGGCAATCTCTGCAGCGAATGCGGTATCCGCGGCCTGGCGCTCCAGCTCGATCCCGTGCTCGCTGCGCATCACGTCAACCAGCGCAGCGCCCGGAGGCTCCAGGCCGATGAGCGTGCCCATGCAGTCGAGCAACACCGCCCGCACGCGACTGCCGGTCACGACACCCAGTGCCAGGTGGCAAACGCTCCCGTGAAGAAAACCATCGAGACCGCCCAGAGTGCCAATACCGGACCGCGCGCGCGCGGGTGTGCCGCAAGCCACCCTCCCATCCACATACCCAGCGGGAACAGCACCAGCAAGAACCGGGGCAGAGACATCAGCGGTTCGCCCGCCACCGGATACGACAGCGGCAGCGCCAGCGCCAGGACGACATAGACACCGTAGGCCAGCGGTAGTGCGCGGAGCACGCCGACCACCGACACGATCGCGCCCGCCGCAAAGAACAGCAGAACCACGTCGTGGGATGCCGCCACCAGGGGAGCCCCAGCGGCTTGCGGCAGATAGGAGTGGTGCCCCTGCAACGACGCCAGCTGGACCACACCGCGCGCGGCAGCCACCGTGCCGTCCCACAGCCCCACAAAGGGACCCGCAAACTGGCGCCCCCAGAGCTGCTGACTTGAAAACGGCGAGGCCGGGTCCCCGCCCGAAAGGCCAAGATAGGCGAGAAACACGGCCACGCCCAGCGGAATCAACGCAAGCCACAGGACGTCCCAGCCGATCCTGTAGCGCGGCCGCGCCCAGCCCGGCAGGCGCCACCGACCCTCTGCGGTCGGCTCGATGTCGCCAGGCCTGTCGCCCCGTGGGCCGTAGAGGTACAGAAGCAACACCGGGGCAAGCAGCAGAATCCCCGTCGGTCGCGTGGCGCTTGCCAGCGCGCCAAGCATCGCCGCACGCGCCCAATGCCCGTTGCGGGCATGCCAGAACACGCCCACCGAGAGGGCCAGGAACAGCGACTCGCTGTAGACCGCCGAGAAAAAGAACCCCATCGGCGCAAACGCCATCGCCACGATCGTCAGGCGCGGAATGTCCACCGCCGACCCCTCGCCCACGACCCGGACCGCAGCCCACCCCGGTGTCGCTGCCCATCCGCGCACCGCAGCCAAGCGGCCCGTCGCCGCCCCCTCCGTCGCTGTGGCGCCGCGTCCCCCGGCGACCGTCTGACTCCAGGCGACCTCAAGTGCCGTCAGGCGATGCAGCCAGTAAAGCGCCACCGCGAACGCCACCACCGAGATCAACACGCCCGCTCCTATGGGTCCCACCAACGGGCCCGAAAAGGCCGCAACAAGGAGAGGGTAGAGAGGGAAAAAGACGCTCCTGGCCGCCGTCGCGGAGCCCAATCCCGGGCCGTAACCGTGCTCTGCCACCAGCAGATACCAGCCCGCATCCCACCGCGCCGCCGGCGCCACCAGCGCGTCGCCCAGCCAGCCGTAGCCGCGGGTGAGGTGCTCCTGACCGATCACGTTGCGCACCGGCCCCAACCCGAAGAGCGCAACCGTTCCCGCACCCGCCGTCCAGACGAGCAAGCGTGACGCCAGCACGGTCACCCAGGTGTCCCGGAAAGCCCGCCACTCGATCATCGCCAGCACGCGGCCGCGCAACCGACCGCCCGCTCTCCACGACGGCCTGGACAGGGCCAGTTCGCCGGGCTTGGCGCTCACCGCACGCTCCCCGCAAGCCGGCGCGCAGACGGTGCCTGCCCACCCGCGCGTCCGCACCGGAGCCGCGTCGCTGTCATGCCGCACATAATGCCCGCTGGCCTGCCAGACTTGGCAGGCGCCCAATGCCCAGGCAACGACGACACCGCCGCCGCATGCGCAACCGTGCCGGCGCGCCTCACGCCATTCGCGTCGGCATCTACATCGCAGCCGTCGTCGGAGTCTTGGGAGTCGGCGGCGCCACCGCCTACGTCGTCTCCGTCATCGGGTCGGTGCCCACCCTTGCTTCCGTGCGCCCCCTGCTGCTGGGCACACCGTCGGAAGTGCTCGCCGCCAACGGCTCCAGACTGGGATTCATCCAGTCCGAAACGCTGCGCACACCTGTCTCCTGGGATCAGATCCCCAGCGACCTGAAGAACGCCACGGTGGCCATCGAGGACCAGCGCTTTTACCACAACGACGGCATCGACCTGACTTCCATTCTGCGCGCCACCCTGGCCGACATCACACACGGCACCACCATTCAGGGCGCATCGACCATCACGATGCAGCTCGTCCGCAACCTGTACCTCGGGAACGACCTGCGCACCTTCAAGCAGAAGGTGTCCGAGGCCAAACTTGCCGTCGAATACAACAACCACCATTCAAAGAGGGAAATTCTCACCAGCTACCTCAACGACGTTCCCTACGGCGCCGTCGGCGGACAGACCGCTCTGGGAGTCCAGGCCGCGTCGCGCGTGTTCTTCAACAAGGAAGCCTCGCAGCTTGACCTGCAACAGTGCGCACTGCTGGCGGGACTGCCGCAGGCACCAACCTCATACAACCCCTTCCTACATCCCACTCTTGCCACCGAACGGCGAAACACGGTCCTGGCCAAGATGGCGGAACTCGGGTACATCACCAAAAGCGAAGCCTCCGCCGCCGAGAACGCCTCCCTGGGACTAAGCCGCGGCTACTACTACACCCAGCGCAAGGAAGGCTTCTTCTTCGAATATGTCCACCAGGAGCTCGTCGAACGCTACGGTGCGCATACCGTTGACTACGGCGGGCTGAAGGTTTACACAACCATCAACCTCGCCATGCAACGCGAGGCGCGCCAGTCGATCGAGACCGTACTGCCCGAACGCTCAGACCCTGCCGCAGCGATTGTGTCAATCGACCCACGCACCGGGTACATACGGGCCATGGCAGAGTCGCCTGCCTACGAAAAGTCACAGTTCAACCTCGCCGCCGACGCACACCGCCAGGCCGGTTCCACGTTCAAGCTGTTCGTGCTTCTGACAGCGCTCCGTCAGGGGGTGGACCCTTACACCACCTACTACACCTCCCGGCCCCTTGACTTCGTCGACCCTCGTTGGGGGCCAATCAACATCCGCTCCTACTCCGGCTCGCTGGGCGCCAACTACAACATCGCCACCGCCTTTCTGCAATCAAACGATCCCATCTTCACGCTGCTTGACCTCGACCTCGGGCCGCCCAATGTGAAGCGGACGACCCAGCTGGCCGGGATCGAAGCGCCGTTGGAAGGCATCCCAGCCGAGGCTCTCGGCGGCCTGCGCGTCGGCGTTACCCCACTGGAAATGGCCGACGCCTACGCCACGGTCGCCGACGGCGGCCTGCGCGACCAGCCTCTGGCGATCACAAAGGTCGTGTTCCCCAACGGTCACACCGAAGAGCTGGGCACACCCCACCGCACCCACGTCTTCTCCAGCGCCGTGACCGCCGAAGCAACCAAGCTGCTGGAGAACTACATAACCGAGGGACTGGGCACCGGCGCCAACTTCGGATGTCCCTACAGCGGCGGCAAGACGGGCACCACCGACGAAAACACCGATGCCTGGTTCGTGGGCTTCACTGCCCACCTGGCGACCTCCGTCTGGATCGGATATCCGCAGGGCAAGATCTCCATGAAC
>CAJCIJ010000145.1 GCA_903970315.1 Actinomycetota bacterium | reverse complement strand
ACGATGTCCTGGCGGTCGAGAGGGTTGACGAGGTGATCATCGCCGACCCGGAGTTCCCGCAGGCCGACGCGGTAGAGCTCGTTGACGGGTGCCACGAGAGGGGCGTGCGGGTGTGCATTGCGCCGTCGACCATGGACATTCTGATTACGCGCGCCGAGTTTGTGCCCGGGGAGTCGGTGCCGCTCTTTCAGCTCGGCCCGCCGGTGTTCGAGGGGATCGACTTCGCGCTCAAGCGTGGCTTCGATGTGGTGATGGCGACGGCGGCTCTGATTCTTCTGAGTCCAGTGCTGGTGCTCATGGCAGTGGCGATCAAGATCTCGTCACGAGGGCCGGTCCTGTTCCGGTCGATCCGGCCGGGCATCGGCCAGCGCCCGTTTGCGTGTTTGAAGTTCAGGACCATGTACGCCGACGCCGAGGATCGCCAGCAGGAGCTTGACGAGCTCAACGAGGCATCGGGGGCGCTGTTCAAGATCCGCGACGATCCGCGCCTGACGCCGGTGGGCCGGTTTTTGCGCCGCTTCTCGCTTGACGAGTTGCCTCAGCTCGTCAATGTGCTCCGCGGGGAGATGTCGCTGGTGGGTCCACGGCCGCTGCCGGAGCGCGACTTCAATCTGTTGGCCGACTGGCACCGCAAGCGCTATCTGGTCCTCCCAGGCATGACGGGCCTGTGGCAGGTCTCGGGGCGCTCGGAGCTTGGCTTCGACGACCTAGTGCGCCTTGATTTCATCTACCTGGAGCGCTGGTCGCTGGCGCTGGACCTGGCCATCCTGGCCAAGACGATCCCTGCGGTACTGGCGCGACGCGGCGCCTACTGACGCAGGCAGGCGCCTGGTATGCAGTGGCGCCTGCTTCCCGACTCAGGGGCGCGGGCTGAGCCGCGAGCGCGAAATTGGTCGGTTCAGAGACCGGCGCCGACAGGGGGGCGACAGAGACCGACGGCGGGGGTGCGTCCCGCGCTGACCTCACGGATGGCGGTCCGGTAGGTCGTCCACGTTGCCCGCGCGGCGTCGGCCCAGGTCCAGCTTGGCGGGCTGGGCGCGGGGCGCGTGGCGGCCATGGCGGCTTCCATGAGCGCGTCGATGTCGCCGGGCTCCACGAAGGCTGCGCGGTCTCCGAGCACCTCGCGCAACGCGGGCACGTCGAACGCCACCACGGGGGTGGAGCACGCGAGCGCCTCGACCGTGGGCAACCCGAAGCCCTCGTCGTTGCTGGGGAGAACCAGGGCGTGTGCGCCGGTGTAGATGGCGGCGAGCTCGTCGTCGGAGACTGCCCCGGTGAGGGTTACGTCCTTGAGCTGGTGCGCCCACGGTCCAGTGGGGCCGACGAGGACCAGTGGCAGCTGGCGCGCGGCTGCTGCCAGCTTGGCGACCTGCCGGCGTGGGTCGGGGTGGCGCATGTTGCCCACCCAAACCAGGTACTCCTCCGGGAGCGAAAGCCTCTGGCGCACGGTGGCGACCTGCTCGGGGGTGCGGGGGTACATGGACGGGGCTGGAGCCTCGGGGATCACTGCCAGGCGGCTGCGATCGATTCCCAGCCGATTCATGGCGTCGTGCGCGACGGCCTCGGTAGGTACGATCACGGAAACGGCGCGCTGGACAGCGAGGTAGCGCAGGTGCAACCGCATCCCCGTCCGGAGATACTCGGCGCGGTGCTTCAGTGGCACGAGGTCGTGGAGCGTCACAACCATGGGACAGGGACTACGGAGCACCGCACCCTGCAGCCACGGGGAGTGGTAGATGTCGGCACGTCGTGGACGGTGTGACTCGACGATCTCGGCGTCGACATCGGCGGTCGCTTGCAGGGCTGCGAGCAGACACCGCGAGTAGCGGCCCACGCCGTCCTGCTCGCCGGCCGGCCGGCTGTCGAATGCGACTCTCAAGCGAGGACTCGCCGTCCCCGGCTGTTGTCAGGACCAGACGTCATGTGGTGCCCCTTGTTGCGTGTCCCCGACATGGTTGTCGATGCGCGCCTCACTGTCATGGGATGCACCGTGACGTGCATCTCTGGATGTGTGGTCAGGCCCCCGCAGTAACCGATCATCGCACGATAAAGGTTTGGCGAGCAGACCGAAGTGACCTGACGAGGGACTGTAGGAGGGTGGAGCCTATGCTTGCCCGCGATGCCGTCGCGCGACTACCACGAGCGCCTCTGGGAGGGCATCGCCGAGGGGCTTGTGCCCGATGGCTTTAAAGCACGCTGCGCCTTCCTGCTGGCGCATGTGGCAGCAGGCCAGCACGTCCTGGATGTGGGCTGCGGAGAGGGGTGGTTCACCGCCGCCCTGGCCGACGCGGGCTGTGCGGCGGTAGGCATTGACGTAGCCGACGAGCCACTACGGCGTGGGCGGCGCCGGCGCGCGGATCTCGATCTGCGAAGGGTCGACGACGACACCCCGTGGCCGCTGCAGGAAGCGACCTTCGACGTGGTGTGGGCCGGTGAGGTGATCGAGCACGTGGTGGATACGGCAGCGCTCTTTTCCGAGATGCGCCGCGTGCTGCGTCCGGGGGGCTTGTTGCTGGTCAGCACGCCCAACCACGGCCGCTGGACGATCCTTGGCATGGCGCTGCGCCGCGACGCGTTCGCGCGGCACTTCGATCCGCGCTCGGACCACGTGCGCTTTTACACGCCAGACTCGCTCCGGGGGGTCGTTGCGGACTTCGGGTTCGAGCAGATCGAGACCACGACCTGGGGCGGGGTCCCGGGCGCCCGCAAAACGCTTGCGGCGCATGCTCGTCGCAAGCGTTGGTGAGGCCTCCATGACGACTGGGCCAAGCGATCGTCCCGGCGGCACCCGGCTGGGGCAGGGTGAGACGCCTAACGGCGCTGCCGGCGCCGGAGGCGCCTCTGCTGGCGCCAGCGACGCCATAGCTTCAGCCAATCGCGCACGGTGTCAGCCTAGTGCACCATCGTCGGCGGCGCCGGTGGCGCGCAGCGCGCGCAGATAGGCGTCGCGCACCGCGAGCAGTTCCGGGCTGTAAGCGATCGTTGATTCAGGAGCGACGGTCTCGGGGTTCAGGTACACGGCTGCACGGAGCTCGGCGACGGCCGCGGTGTAGCTGCCGTCTTGGAGGTCGTGTTCACCCAGCCACACCCACGACTGTGGGTTGGCCGGTTGGACGCGCACTGCGTGTTGGAGTGTGGCCTCGGCCCGCGCGCTTTCGCCCGCGTACTGCTGGACATCTGCCAAAGCGCGCAAGGCCTGAATCGAGACAGGGTCCTCGGATACCGCCGATTGCGCTTCGGCACGCGCGGCGCGGGGGTTCTGTGAAAGCAGGGTCAGCGCACGTTCGGAGGCTTGCGCGGATCGCTCGGGCTGCCACTCGGTCCACGCTGCGAGCAGGGTGACTGCGGCGATGGTGGCCGCCACCCCCAACCGGCGCGGTCCCATGGCGCCAAGATCGAGCGCCGCTGAGCGGGGTCTTCCAACGACGGCGTCGCGCTCGTCCAAGGGCCCACGGCCGGCAAGCCACCCTGCGCACAGGAGAGCCACGCACGCGTCACCGGGCACGTACCAGGTCCAGTCGACGAGCGAATGCGTACCGAATACGACCACGATGGCAAGGGCGCTGAGCAGGCCTATGCGCTCGGGTGAGTAGGGGGCGTCGTAGCGTCGCCACCGTCCCCGGCGCCAGCGCCGTCCCCACGGATGGGTACAGCGCCCTGCGGCCACCAGCCAGCAGGCGAACAGGGCGAGCGTCAGTGCGAGGCCTACCAGCCCGAGCTCGGCGAGCGTTTGCACGATGTAGCCGTGGGCCTGACGGACGTACAGGGGCTCGGTGCGGTAGCGCAAACGGGCGGTCGCGAAACCGCCCGCCCCCGCCCCCAATGCGGGGTTGGTGTCGAAGACTTCAAGCGCCTCCTTCCAGTACCGGGCACGCACGCTTGCTATGGCTGTCAACCGCCCCGGGGTGTTTTGGGGTGTGCTGGCGTTGGGGTTTGTGAGCGAGTTGAAGTCGTGGGAGATGGTGCCGGTCAGACCACGTTGGCTGGCGGCGAGACCGCCGACCAGGGCCAGGACGGCAGCCACAAGCAGGCCCAGCAGCGCGCGCCCGGCGAGCGTGCGCAGCCGAGCTCTTGGCGCGCGGCGTGCCGTTAAGAAGCCCACCGCGACGCCCACGAGTGCCAGCGCAACGATCATCGCCGCCAGCAGCACGCCCAGCTGATGTCCGGAGCTGTTCCGCGCCGCCAGGCCAACGCCTTCGCTTGAGAGTGCGTGCGAGGAGAAGTCGAACGCCACGGGTGCCACGGCGCCGGCTGCTCCGGCCAACAGCACCGTTGCCCCGCGCAGGCGCAGGGGGACGACTGAGAACCAGAACGCCAGCCCGACCACCAGCGCCGCCAAGGGCCCACGTGAGTAGGTGAGCATGAGAGTGGTCAGCTCGATGCCCATGGCGGGATAGGCAAGCGCACGCAACCCGGCGTGGCCGTCGCGGCGGGCCGCCAGCCAGAGGCATCCCATGGCGCCCATGGCGGCGGTGAGCCCGGTGGCGATCCAATACCCGTAGGGCTGTTGCAGGCGTGCGTAGGTTTCCGAGGGGTCCAGCTGTGCCGGAAAGACCCGCGTGAGCAGTGCGTAGCCGCTGACCACGACTGCCGCCAGCGTTACGCCACCCAGGAGTGCACCCCAGCGCTGCGGCGCCACACGCGCCAGCGCCACGCCGCTGGCCAGGACGCCGGTATATGCGAACAGGCGTCCGGCGTCCTCCCAGCTGGCGTTGGGTTCCACCGACCACGCGACCGATACTGCGCTCAGGGCACCAAACGCGAGCAGCAGCACGACAGGCCAGACCCCATACAGAGCCCTCCCTGCGTCACCCGCCGCCGCTGGTCGCGGCTGCGGTTGCGCGCGCGCGCGACCGCGGGCCAGCACGACGCAGGCGACCAGCAAACCCGCACCGATTGTGAGTGCGATCTCGACACTGGTCAGCGACCCCAGGTAGAGGCCACCGCCGGCCCCGAACGCGACGGCGCACAGCGCTGCTGCCAGCAGCCCAGTGACGCCCGCCGTACTTGTAAGCGAGCGCCAGATCGAAGCGAAGGAGAGCTCAGCGCGGTGTGCGCGGGCTGTTGCGCTCACTTGCGCCGCCGCACGAAAAGGCGCTCGCGGAGCCCCGGCGGCAGGAAGCCCACTCCAACGGCGATGGCGCAAGCGGCTAGCGCAGCCACGAGCGCCAGGAGGGGCGTTGGAAGCGAGTTCAGCGCTGAGGCGACATCGGCGTGCACGACGCCGGGCAGCTCGGAACTGCCACCAACCCTTGTCGCTGCAGCGGGCGTGCGCGCAGAGGTTGTCAACGCCTGCTGTTCGGCAGGAGTGGGCGGCACGACCACAGCGGCAGCACTGCCGCTGGCTGCGCTGCTGCCGCTGGCAGCGTTCAGCTCGGCGTTGCGGATCAGTTCTTCACATTCACCGTCGTACTCGCGGACCACGGTCGGCAGGTGCCGGAGCGCTTGGGCGTACTGACTGGGGGTAAACCCGCCGAGCTGGGGGTGAAGTTCGTGCGCACACCTGTGGATGATCGTTTCCACGGCGTTGGCGTGCGCTTGTCCAACAAACCCTCCCAGCACGATCGCGACGACAACGGGGGCGCAGCGGCAAAAACTCTGAAGCCTGGCTGTGGTGGTGCGGGCCGTTGACATGGCGCGGACAGGCAACGTCGGTGAGAGCAAAGTCAGCGAAAGCTACCAACGTCGGCGTGCCCGTCGGCAGTGGACGGACGCGGACTGTCCGTCGGCGGCCCGCCGGAGACCGCTCGAAGCGACACTCCCACACTCGCTAGAGCCTGTGAAAACCCGGCCGCCCAGGCGGCGTACGTGTAGGCGCCGACCGCGCTGGCTGCGGCGTCGCCCATGCTGGTGCGCATCGACGGGTCGTTGGCCAGCCGCAGCAGCGCCGCTGCCAGGGCGTTGGGGTCGTCGGCTGGGACGACGAGGCCATTTACGCCGTCACGCACGAGCCCTCCTGCGGCGGCGCCGACTGCGTCGCTGACAACCGCCGGCAGATGTTGGTTGAACGCCTCGTTGATCACAAGCCCCCAGGGCTCCCGGAACGTTGGTGTGCGGATCGATGGCACCACCAGAACGTCGGAGGCCGCGTAGAAGTTGCGTAGCTGGACCGAATCAAGCGTCCCGGCGTAGGAGACGCCGTCGGCTTGGCCGGTCCAGCGGGCACCGCGCCAGGCGCCATCGCCGGGGGTCGTCCCCACGACGACCAGTGACGCCTGCCGGCGGTCCAGCGCCAGCTGTCGCCAGGCGTCCAGCAGCACCGCCAGGCCCTTCTCGGCAGCGGGGCGACCGACGAACAGGAAGCGCACGGCGCTGTCGTGCGGCCACGCGGGGTGTTGCGGGGGCCCGGTGGGCGGCAGGCGCCAGAACTCGTTGTCCACCGCCTGGGGCGCAATGAAGGTGTTGCGTGCGCCGTGTGCGTGCGCGTAGACGCTCACGTGCGGGCCGTACGTGACCACGGCATCGGCCGAGCGGTATAGCCGCGCCATCGCTGGATAACCGAGCGCGTGCGTGGCCGTGCGTGGGTGCGCCCACAGCGAGCTCCACAGGATCACGGGCACGCGGGCGGCGCGTCCACCGGCCCAGGCGAGGGGCAGCGCGAGCCTCCCGCCGGTGGAGCAGACCACAGCGCGGTACCTGCCCGACGCGCAAAGTCTGAACAGCTCGTGCTGGCGCACTCGGATGTGGTCGAACGGCAGTCGCCCGTGTGTGACCGGAGCCTGGCCGCCGCCAGCGTGGGCGGCCTCCGACGGGGTCACGCCGTGGCGCGTGCGCCCGCCGAACAGTGCGAAGCGAACGCCCTCGAGCTCGTCAAGCGCCTTGAACGCCCCGATGCGGTCGGGGGGTGCGTGTCCGGTTACAAAGAGGACGGGTTTCACGCCAGCGCACGCTCGTAGGCGGCGTACGTCCGCTTCCCGCACGTCCCCCACGAATAGCCGTCACGCGCAGTCAGTCGTGCGTGCTCGCCAAGTGAGGCAAGCCGGCTCCGGTCGGTTAGCAAACGGTCGATGCATTCGGCAAGGTCGGTGACGTCGCCGGGATTCACGAGTTCGATCCCCTCGCCGGTGCTTGCGATCTCCTCCGGTCCGGGCTCGCCGCGGGTGCCAATGACGGGGATGCCGGCGGCCATGGCCTCGACGTAGGCGACTCCGAAGGCCTCCTCGGTGGAGGGCATGACGAAGATCGTGGCGGACTGCGCCCTGGTGGCGGCCTCGGCGGGCGCCAACTGGCCGGTCATCTGGACGCGTCCTGCCAGGCCCAGGCTGTCGGCGAGCTGCTCGATGTGCGCGCGCTCGGGGCCATCGCCGATGACCAGGTAGCGCAGCTCGGGGTGGCGCTCGCGCAGCAGCCAGAGCGCGCGCACGACGTCGGCGTGTCGCTTGCGCGCGACGAGGTGGCCGACGGTGACAAGTGTGTCCGGCGCCGGTATCGCCGGCTGAGAGTCCGACCGGCGAGGGTCACCACGTGGATCCGGGGGGTCTGCTCCCAGGTGGACCACCTCGACATCGGCAGCCCCGTAGCGGCCGGCCAGCTCGGCGGTACCGCGGCTGTTGGCGAGCACGATTGCGGCCTGACGCAGACTCCGGCTGACGGCACGCGTGCCCGCGAGGCTCCTGGGCGCGGTGTAGAGGACGTCGCCGCCATGGACCGACACCACCATGGGCGCCTCGGGGCAAGCGCGGTGGATGGCGTCGGCGGCAGGGACGGCGTTGTGAGCGTGCACCACGTCGAAGTCAAACGAGGCTCGCACCAGCCGTAGCGCGAGCCTCAGGGAGGGAGCGGCCCACTCGCCCCAGTAGGGGTAGAAGTCGGCCCGGGGAGGCGACAGGAAGGGGACGTAGGTGACAGACAGTCCGTCGCGCTCTTCGTGGAGTGGCTGTGAGAGCAGGCCGGCGAGCGCCCGCGCGGTCGCCGGCAGGCCCGACCGCAGCGAGCGCAATGGCGGGACCAAGCGGTGCAGG
>CAJCIJ010000144.1 GCA_903970315.1 Actinomycetota bacterium | reverse complement strand
GACGTGTGCTCTTCCGATCTTGAGTACGCTGATCGTGGAGAGTAGGAGCATCGGTGGTCAGGCGGGCACCTCGCGCAGGATCGAGAACTACCTGGGCTTCCCCGCCGGGATCAGCGGCACCGAACTGCTCAGTCGTGCCGCCACTCAGGCGCGCAAGTTCGGCGCCCGTCTGGCCTCGCCGTACCGCGCCAAGGAACTTCAGCCCGGCGTCGAGCAGCACCTCGTGAGGCTCGAGGACGGCAACGAGATTGCTGCACGCGCGGTGCTGCTCACCACGGGCGCCGAATACCGGCGTCTGCCGGTGGCGGGGCTCGAGGAGTACGAGGGGGTGAGTGTGTTTTATGCCGCCGGCGCGCCGGAGGGCCAGCTCTGCACCGCTCAGCGCGTGGGAGTCATCGGCGGGGGTAACTCGGCGGCGCAGGCTGCCGTCTGGTTGGCGCGTGGCGGCGCGCTCGTCACGCTGCTGCACCGGCGCGGCGACCTCCGGGAGACGATGTCGCAGTATCTGATCGACGAGCTTGATCGCTACGGGGTCGCTGTGCGCGACCGTTCCGAAATCGTAGGCCTGCAAGGAGAGCGCGGTCGGTTGCACTCGGTCACGCTCGCCGACGGCGAGCAGTTGCCGCTCTCCTTCCTGTTCCTATTCCTTGGCGCTACGCCTTGCACCGAGTGGCTCGGCGAGGTGCTCGCGCGCGACAGCCACGGTTTCATCCTCACCGGCGCGGACGTGGGCGCCGAAGGTCTGCTCGAAACGAGCGTGCCAGGCGTCTATGCCGCCGGCGATGCTCGTGCGGGGTCGACCAAGCGTTGCGCGGCCGCCGTCGGAGAGGGCGCTACGGTAGTGCGATTCGTCCACGAGCGATTGGCGGCTGCCGCTGCGGCACATCGCTAGGTCACGGCGTCTCTCCTTATCCGGCGAGTCCTTTTGCGCGGAGCTCGGCCAGGGCAGCGGGGCTCTTCTCGATCGCGCCGGCTCCCATCCCACGCAGCACGGCGGGCGTCTTTGAGAACTGAATGTCGCGATAGTCGACGACCTGAACGTGGTTGCCCCACGGATCGGTGAAGTCAACGCTGCCTGAAGGGGCCACGGCGACCTCCTCGCGCTGGAGCGCCGCCCGCACCTGCTCCATGTCGTCCACGACGAGCCCGAGGTGACGGGCTCCATCGGCGGCCTGCGAGCGCCCCGCGATGATTGCGATGAACTGATCGCCCATGTCGATAAACGCCATCTGGTCACCCACCCGGCCCCGAAGCTCGAAGTCGACTATGCGCCGGTACCAGTCGAGCGCCTGATCGATCTCCCCGACCTCGATCGCCACGTGGTTGATGCCAAGCGCTCGGGCCACTGATGCCAGCGTAGCGTCGACGCTGCTGCAGTTGCCAGACTGCGGTCCATGACCGAGCTACGGCAGCGCTGCCAGCAGGTACTCGACGGCAACTGGACTGTCGGCGAGCGCGACGGCGTGCCCTTTGCCTACACGCGCCCGAGTCCCGGGCGCTACCGCTGGCAGTGGTACTGGGACTCCTGTTTTGCGGCTATCGCCTGGCGTCATTTCGATCCGGCGCGCTCGCGTGCCGAGCTTCAGACACTGCTAGCGGCGGCGCGCCCTGACGGTTTCATCGGCCACACGATCTTCTGGGAGCATCCAGTGGGTGGTCCGCGGGCGCTCTATTACAACGTGATCGATCACGATGACCCGATGACCTCGACGATCCAGCCGCCGGCGCTGGCGTTTGCGTGGTCGATGGCTATCGGCGATCCCGCACTCGAGCCGGGGATCGTTGCGCACCACGCTGCGGTCAGCGCCCAGCGCGACCTCGAGGGCGACGGCCTGTTGTGGATCCTGCAGCCCGACGAGTCCGGGCTGGACGCTTCGCCGCAGTTTGACCCGATCTGGCGTCACCAGGCACAGGGGTTGCCCGGCTTCGTCGAGCTGGTGCGGGGCAATCGGGCCCGCCGGTTTCAGATCGAGGCGGTGCGAGCCGACGGCGACCCTGTGGTCTGTGAGGTGCTCACCAACGTGCTGCACGGGCTCTCGCGCTTGGCGCTGGGGCTTCCGTCGATAACGCCGGCACTGGTGGCGCGCCTGTACGACGAGCCCAGCGGGCTGTTCCTGCCGGCTGTAGCGCCGGCGATAGAGGCGCGGATACCGGTCACCTGGGCGGCGCTTGCTCCGCTTGCGCTGCCCGACCTGCCTGAGCACATCGGCCGCCGGCTGGTCGAGTATCTCTTCGACGAGCAGCGCTTCTGGACGGCCGTCCCGGCGCCGGCTGTGGCGTTGGACGAGCCGTCCTTCTCGCTGCGTGAGCACTTTGGCGGCCTGCGGCGCTACTGGCGCGGTCCGACCTGGGTCAACAGCGCGTGGTTGCTGTGGCGCGGCGTTGTGCGGCTGGGCTACGAGCAGCAGGCGGCCACTCTGGCGCGGGCAATCACTGAGACCGTCTTGCGCGAGGGGCTGCGCGAGTTCTATGACCCGCACGACGGACGTGGCATGGGCGCAGAGCAGTTCGCCTGGTCTGCGCTGGCGCTCGAGATGTCGGATCCCAGCAACGCCGGTGGCGGGCTACCCGCGAGTCGATCGGCCAGTAGCGCACAGGAGCGCGCATGAGCGAGCGTGAGCGACAGCGAATCGTCAGCTGGGAGGACCCGCTCGTGGGCGCCGCGCTCGGCGCCCAGCTCAGCGGGCTGGACTATCTGCGTGCGTGGGCCGACGGGCGCATCCCGCCGCCGCCACTGGGCCTGCTGCTGGGCATGGGTGTCGTACAGGTCGACCCAGGTCACGTCGTCTTCAGCCTCGATGTCGGCGAGCATCTCTACAACCCGATCGGCACCGTTCACGGCGGCGTGCTGTGCGCCCTGCTGGACTCGGCGATGGGCTGCGCGGTGCACAGCACGCTCCCCGTCGGCCATGCGTACACCACCCTGGAGATCAAGGTCAACTTCGTCAAGGCCGTTACGCTCGCCACGCCGAGAGTGGTGGCCGAGGGCGAAGTGATCACCGCCGGGCGAAGGGTTGCCACTGCCTCCGGTCGGGTGGTGGATGCCGGCGGGACCCTGTACGCCCA
>CAJCIJ010000143.1 GCA_903970315.1 Actinomycetota bacterium | reverse complement strand
GCCCTCCAGTGCAGAGCGTACCGTGGCCGTCAGGTCGCTGCGCCTGCCCCTGGAAAGGCGCGGGCCCGCTGCGACGTTGTCGAAGATCGACATTGTGGGAAACGGATTGGGCCGCTGGAAGACCATGCCCACCGTGCGGCGCACCGCGATGACATCGACGGCGGGGTCATACAGGTTGACGTCGTCGAGGACCACCCGTCCCTCGCTGCGCGCTCCGGGGATCTCCTCGTGCAGTCGGTTGATGCACCGCACCATCGTCGATTTGCCGCAGCCCGACGGGCCGATGATGGCGGTGACCTCGTTGGCGTTGAGGTCAAGGTCGATCCCCTTCACCCTTTCGGCCTCGCCGTAGAAGGCACGCAGGCCACGGATGCGCACGGTGGGAGCCCGCTTGAGTACCCCTGCGGGCATCAGTTCCGCGCTTGACTGTTCCATCACTGTCATGGTGACAAGTGCGCACACACACCGCGTATCGAGGTGCACCACCGGGTGCGTCGGCCCCGGCGAGCGCAGTGCCGCCGGCGTCGCGTCACCGGACCCGCCTGACGCGCACCGTGGCGCGCTCATACAGCGTGCGCGCGAGCACATTCAGTACGAGTACGAAGAGGATCAGCACCAGCGCCGCCGCCCACGCCTCGGCGTGTTCGGACGGTTGGTTGCCTTCAGCCAGTTGGTAGATGCGCAGGGGGATCGAGATGAGCGTCTGCCCGGGGTCAGTCGATACCCCCGTTGTCGTCAGGATCGAACTGGTGAACAGCAGCGGCGCCGTCTCGCCTGCCACCCGCGCCACCGCCAGCAGCGCGCCAGTGATCAGCCCGCTGGCGGCGGTCGGCAGGACGACCCGAAGGACAGTCCGCCAGCGAGTGGCACCGAGGGCAAGCGCGCCCTCGCGCACGGCGGTGGGCACCAACCCGAGCACCTCCTGGGCCGAGCGCGCCACGATCGGCAGCATCACGATCGCCAGCGCAAAGGCGCCCGCGTAGCCACTCTGGGCGTGGCCGGCCACGAGCAGGCCAAAGACGAAAATGCCCGTCACGATCGTCGGCACCCCACTGAGCAGATCAAGCGCGAAGCGCACCGCCGCGGACGTGCGCGGGCGTGCGAACTCGCAGGAGTGGATGCCCACGAGGATCCCTGTCGGGATCGCCACGACGCTCGCAATCGCCACCAGCTCGACCGTGCCCACGATTGCGTTGGCGATGCCTCCGCCGGACCGGCCGAAGGGGACTTCGCTGTGGATCAGGAAGTCGAGATTGATGGCGCCCACTCCCTTGACCAGCACAGATATGAGCACCGCTGCAAGCACCGCCACGGCCGCCAGGGCGGCCAGTACCGCGAGTATCTCCATCGCGCGGTTCAGCCTCCGCCGGCGCCGCAGCCGGCCATCGCCGGCCAGGCGCATCGCCAGCCCTCCTCCAAGCTCCATCGCGCTCACCGCGGCACCCCCACCCCGGCACTCCTGCCCACCGGGCCGCGCCTGACGATCAGGCGCGAGATCACGTTCGCCACCGCCGAGAGCGCAAGCAGGATCAGTGCCAGATAGCCCAGGGAGGAGATCTGGAGGCTGGTCGTGGCCCCCTGGTACTCGGTCGCGATGTGGCTTGCCAGCGTCGAGCCCGGGGCAAACAGGGAGGCGTGGATGCCTGCGGCGCTGCCGATCACAAGCGCCACCGCAATCGCCTCTCCAAGTGCGCGGCCCAGGCCCAGAAGCAGCGCGCCCACCATGCCCGAGCGGGCGCACGGGAAGGTCACCATGCGCACCATCTCCCAGCGTGTCGCCCCCAGCGACAGGGCCGCTTCCCGAAGCTCGCCCGGTACAGCCGCGAACAGCTCGTGCATCACCGCCGACACGATCGGCACGGTCATGATCGCCAGGATCACGATCGCGGTGAGCAGGCTCACGCCGGACACCGAGCCCGAGAACAGAGGGATCCAGCCCAATACCGAGCCCAGCGCCGGCTCGATCGTCGAGCGCATGATCGGCGCGAGCACGATCAGGCCCCAGAGACCCAGCACGACGCTCGGGATGGCCGCCAGCAGTTCCACGAGCGTCGCCACCGGCCGGCGCGCGCGACGGGGAGCAAGCTCGGTCAAGAACAGCGCGATCGCCACCGACGTCGGCGCCGCGATCAACAGGGCAAAGAACGACGTGATTGCCGTCCCATAGAGGAAGTCGGCGGCGCCGAAGCCGTAGCCGTGGGTTCTCGGGTTGGGGTTCCAGTCCTGGCGGCCCACAAACGAAAGCCCGTAGTGCGAGAAGGATTCGCTGGCCAGGTCTCCGACCTTGTATACGAGGGCGCCCAGCAGCACCAGCGTGGCCGCCGATGCCAGCCAAGCCAGCGCGCGCAGCGCCGGATCGCCTGCGCGGTCAGCGCGCGTGCGCCGCGCAGCCGCCAGGCGCAGAGCCGCAGCGGGGGGGTGCTGGCGGTAGACCGTCACGCCCGCTTGGCCCCGCAAAGCACGCACCCCGGCAGGACCGTCGGCGGGCGCAGCGTCGGCGGGCGCAGCGTCCTAGCCTTCGATCTGGGCAAGCGTCGCCTCGTCGGCCGCCAGAATCTGCCCAGGCAGCGGCGCGAAGTCGAGCTTTGGCCCGAACTTCTGGCCCGTCGTGATGGCCCACCGGATGAAGGCCTTCAGCGCGGCAGCCTTGGGCGATTGGCGGGGCACGATCACATAGGTGAAGGTCGAGATCGGGTATGCCGCGGGCGCCGACGCCGGTGGGTCAACGATAGAGATGTCGTTGTCAGCGGGCACCCGGGTCAACGTCTTGGCGGCAGCCGCAATGCTCTGAACGTCGGCCTGAGGGAACCTGCCTGCCGCGTTTTCGATCAGCGCCGAGTCGAGCTTGTTGGCCAGAACGTAGGAGATCGCGATGTACCCGATCGCCCCCGGCGTCGAGGCGATCGCGCCGCCCACGCCCGAGTTGCCCTTGCCACCGATCCCCGTCGGGAATGCCACCTCGGTCGATGCGCCCACAGTCGATTTCCACGTGGGGCTGACGCGCGAGAGGTAGTCGGTGAACGCGTAGGTGTCACCGCTTGCGTCGGCGCGGTGCACCGCTGTGATCTTCAGTGACGGCAACGCCACCGTGGGGTTCAGCGCCGCGATCTTGGGGTCGTCCCAGTTGACGATCCTGCCAAGGAAGATTTCGGCGAGCACGCCGCCGGAGAGCTTCAGGCCGTTGCCCACTCCCGGAACGTTGTAGGCGACATCGGTCGCCGCCAGCGCCCACGGGATCTGCACGACGCCCTTGGCTTCCTGGACCTGGTCTTCGCTGAGGGGGGCGTCGCTGGCGCCGAAGT
>CAJCIJ010000142.1 GCA_903970315.1 Actinomycetota bacterium | reverse complement strand
GCATCCGGTCGCGCGGGCACTGCGAGAGGGCGACGAGGTGGCCGGCTTCACGGTCCTGGAGACCCCCGGCCACACCGCCGGCCACATCGCCTTCTGGCGCCAGTCAGACGGCGTTCTGATCGCCGGCGACGTGATCAACACGATGAACGTCTTCACGGCGATCCCCGGGCTGCACGAGCCGCCCGGAATCTTTACGACCGACCCCGCCACCAACCGCGCCTCGATCCGCAGGATCGCCGCGCTGGAGCCGTCACTGGTGTGCGTCGGCCACGGCCCGCCGCTGCGCGATCCCGCCAAGCTGGCCGCGTTTGCGGCCAAGCTGCCGGCCTGACCAGACCGACGTTCCGATCAACCGGCGTGGCCGTGGCGCCCGGCCTCAGTCCATCCCCAACGGCCCACTGGCGGAGCCGCTCAGAAACTGCCGCACGAAGGGGTTCTCCGAAGCGAACATCTCGGCGGCTGCGCCGGACTGGACGATGCGCCCCTTCCACAGCACTGCGATGTATTCGCCGATTCGCCGGGCGGCGGCGATGTCGTGGGTGACGACGATGTAGGTGCCGCCGTAGGTGGCGTGCATCTCCTGGATCAGTTCACACAGAAGCGCTGTGCGCACCGGGTCAAGGCCCGAGTCGGGCTCATCGAAGATCACGATGTCGGGCTCGGTGCACAGGGCGCGTGCAAAGCCGGCGCGCTTTCGCATCCCCCCGGACAGTTCGGACGGGAAGAGCCCTTCAAAGGCGGTCAACCCCACGTCGGCCAGGCGCTGCTTGACGACGTCGGCGATTTCGGACTCGGAGCGCTCGGTGTTCTGGCGCAGGGGAAAGGCGACGTTGTCGTAGATGTTCATCGACCCGAACAGGGCGCCGTCCTGGAAGAGCACGCCGATGCGCCGCCGCAGCGCCAAAAGCTGCGGCAGGGGCAGCCGGGGAACCGAGTCGCCGTGGATGAGGATGTCGCCGGAGTCGGGGAACATCAGGCCGATGAGGTGCTTGATGAGCACGCTCTTGCCCGTGCCCGACGGCCCCAGCACGATCGTGATCGTGTCGTCGGGGACGTCCAGCGTGACCCCGTCGAGAATCGCCACGCCGCCCAGGCGCTTGTGTACGTCAACGCAGTGGATCGACCAGTACGGATCGTCCATCGCCACGCCCGCGGCCGCGGGGTCGCCGGTCAGAGCGTCGTCGCTCATGGGGTCGTCGGACACGGGCTCGTCGCTCACGGTTCGGCGGTAACCTGCGGGAACTGGCCGGGCTTTGAGCCAAGTTGGGACGCCGGCTGCTGCTTGCACGCAGGCGCGGGCACCTGGTTTGGTTCGCCGGGCTTGTTGACCACGGGCACCAGCGGCGGGAAGGACTTTTCGGTCTGCTTGTGTTCGACTTCGAAGGTCGTCGAGAAGGGTTCGCCGCGAAGCTCCTTGATCACGGTTTCCGAGACGTAGGCATTGGTCTTTTCGGTGCCAAGCGACGGCGAGGAGTTCGCGCAGGAGCGGGTGTCAAAGGCTTCCAGGCCACTGGCCAGCTGCTGGAAGGCGCCGGGCAGCGGGTAGGCGCTTGCGCGGTAGGTCCCGGCCGGCTGTGAGTAGACGGCGAGGCTTTCGGGGGTGATCACCTGCATGGCGCGCAGGTAGTGCTGCTTTGAGGAGCCGACGACAGTCACGTTGTTGTTGCCCAGCGTAGCCTGGGTGGCCGCTGTGGCGTTGGCGAAGAACGCCTGCAACTCGGGGGTGTAGTCGCCCAGGTAGCGCAGGAACGGGTTGAAGTTACGAAGCTCGGGCGTCAGTTCCGAGAGCAGCGGCGTCGTCTGTGCGAGCACGCTTTCAAAGGCGGGCAGACCCTTCTGGGAGGCTTTGGCCCACGCCCCCAGACCGACCAGCAGCCGTTTGAACTGTGGTGAGAACCCCACCAGGGAGCGCGACAGGGAGGCGAGCTTGATCTCCGAGGCGCGGAACTGGTCAAAGAAGGGGTTGGCAACGGCAGCGAAGCTGTCCAGTTCGCGCAGGGCCTGGGAGGAGGAGCGCTCAAACGCCGGCAGCGCCCTGAATGCGCTGGCGAACGCGGTGCTGGCCTGCGCGGCGGCGGCGAAGGTGTGCTCGCCGTTTGTGATCAGGCCTTCCAGCTGGCGTTCGCGGCCGCCCAGGGCGTTGAAGACAACGCCGGTTTCGTGAAACACCGCTGTTACGGCCTGCTGCTGGGCGGCGGCAAGCGCCACCAGCCGGTTGGTGTCAACGACGAACGGTTGCAGCGTGCCAAAGAAGGCGTTGATGTCTTCGCCGCGCCCCCGGAAGCTGTTGGCCCAGGAGCGCTGCCAGAGCCGGAACGCGGCACGCGTTTCGGGGTTGAATGTGTCGAGGATCTGGTCCAGCGTCACCGCCGGTTCGACCTGGCTCCTCGGCAGCGTGGCGCCGTCGGCCAGAAGCGGCCCGGAGTCTGCGCCGGGCTCCAGCTGCACGTAGGTCTCGCCAAGGATTGTCTTCTGGCGCAGGCGCGCATGGATGTCTGACCGCAGCGGCGCATACCGAGAGGCGATTTCGATCGTGGCATCGGCCTTGCCGACGCTTGACTGCACCGTGATCACCCGGCCCACCTGCACGCCGGCGATGCGCACGTCGGCCTGTTCGGACAGCTGCAGGCCGTTGGGGAAGTCGACGTGGAAGCGGTAGCCGTTGGGCTTCAGGGGCACCGAGCCGCCGAAGGACTCCCACAGAAACAGCAGCAGGCCAAAGCAGGCCAGGATGAAGACGACGATCACCAGCAGGTTGCCCAGCGTTGGGACGCGCTTTTGCACCTAGCCACCCCCTCCCACTCGCGCGGCGGTGGCAGCACCGCCGGTGGCCTGGGCCTTTTCACACTGGGTCTGGCCGGGGAAGTTGAACAGCCCGGTCAGCAGGTTGGCGTGGCCGTTGATCTCGGCGGCGCCGCGGATGGCCTTCAGCAGTTCGCAGTTGAAGTAGACCAGCGTGTTGCCGACGGCCCCGTGCGCGTCGGCGGTGGCAAAGACGCTGTTGAGGTCGTGCACCAGCCAGGAGCCGTAGAACAGGAAGCCCGGTTCGCTGGCCGAGGGGTTGAAGGCAAGCTCGTTGAGCAGTTCGTTCAGGCGCGTGAAGCTCTTGGTCAGCCCTGGCAGCGCCGTGGCGAAGTTGGCCAGCCCGGGCGCGAACTTGGCCAGCGCGGGGTTGGCGGCGCGGGCGAACGGACGGATCTGATCGGCGATGATCGGCGTGGTCTTGCGCGCCAGCGTCTGCCCGGCCCTCTCGGCGGCAGCCAGCGACTCGGCGAAGGGGTGAAGCTCTCGCAGCGTGGGCCCGACCACGTTGGCGGCCGTCGCCAGCTTGCCAAGGCCCGCCTGCGTCTTTGCGAGCGCCCCAGGCAGCAGCTGCAGCGTGCGCTGCACCGAACGGTCGTTTTCGGCAAAGACCCGGAAGTTGGTGTTCGACGAGACCACCAGTTCGGCGATCTGTTTTTCGACCGTCGCGAGCGCCGCCACGAGCGAGCTGAAGGCGTGGATCGCCCCGGCGATGTTGCCGTGGTAGTTCTGCAGTTCCCTGGTGATCCTGGCGGTGTTGCGCGCCAACGGATCGAACTGCCTGAAGGTGGCCGCCAGGCGCGTGCCGTTGTCCTTGAGCCCTTCGGCGCCGCCGGCGAGCAGCTCCTGCAGGTAGGTGCGTGTTTCGGCGTCCAGCGAGGCCAGGAACTGGTCGAAGTCGATGTTGGGCGCCGTCTGGTCAACCCCGATCACGGTGCCGCTGTGCAGCAGCCCGGCGGACGGCGTCCCCGGGTCAAGCTCGACTGTGAGGTCCTGCAGCTGGGTCTTGGGGCGCATCAGCAGCGTGGCGTTCTTGTAGATCCTGCCGTTGGCGTACTTGGTCTGGAGGTTCATCTCCACCAGCGCCCGGCCACCGGTCTGTTCCACGCTTGCGATTTCGCCGATCTTTGCGCCGGCGATCGTCACCGCCTGTCCCTGCCCGGGCTCCAGGGCCTGGGCGGTGCGGAAGTAGGCGCCGAGCTTGAAGTAGCACTTGCCCAGCGCGGGGAACCCGCAGGGAAGGCTCAGGCGCTCGTTGGACAGCACGTAGCCTCCGACAAGCGCGGCAATCACGACCATCGCGATGACCGTGGCAAACGAGCGGCGGTAGCGGGCCAGCTGCTCACGGATCGACAGCCCGTGCTGTGATTCGGTGGCTGCGTTTGCCGCTGCCCGACGGGCGCGGCGTTCACGCGCGCTCTGTGACCCCGATCCCGCGGGCGAGCTCATTTACTGCTCCCGTCGGCCGGCCCTGAGGCAAGCGGCCCGTTGAACGCGGGCAGCGACTGCTTGTAGCACGACACCAGCGGGCGGTAGGGCGGCTCGGTACGCGGGAACCGGGGGCTGGTGCCAAGGGGCGCCAACGGGGTGCGCGCCACCAGGTCTCCGCCGGTGGACCTGGACTTCTGCCCGACCAGCGAGGCTTCCCCTGATGCGATCAGTGGCCCGCCGCCGCTGACGAGGCTGCGAAAGCCGTTGACGCCGTTGCCGGTGAAGCTCTGCGAAACGCTTGCCGAGCCAACCAGCGAGTACCAGAATTCCCGGAACACGCTCTGCCCCGAGGTGTTGGCGCCGTCCTGCAGCTGCGTGTTGCCCGCGGGGATGAGCACGTCGGTGAGGCACTGGCTGAGCAGGTCGTTCTGGGCAAAGAACGGGGTCGCAGACGCAGTCAGCTGGGCGATCGGCTGAGCGCTTGCGCGCAGGTTAGCCGCCACGCCGCCAAGTTCCTGGCTGCCCAGCGACGCTTTGACCTGCGCGATCCAGGGCAACAGCGCCGTGACGGTCGCCGGCGTCTCCTTGACGCCGGGCAGGATCGCTTCCGAGAACGAGCGCAGCGGCGCGAGCGCCCCGTGCAGGGCCACGAAGGCACTCGTGGCGCTGTCAAGCGCCCCCGGCAGACGCGCCACGGTGGCGCTGAGGTTCTGCGACTGGGATGCGAACTCTCCCAGGAAGGCGTCGAAGTGGTCGATCAGTTCGCCCAGCTGCGTGGAGTGGACGTTCAGCGCCCCGGTCACCTTGTCGATGGCGGCCACCAGCGTGGACAGGTCGCGTTCATGGGTGCCGCCAAGCGCCTGGTTGACGATCGCTGCGCCGCGCAGGGCCTTCGGCGCTATCCGTGCCGCCCGGTTGATCGCCTGCGCGCCGGTCAGCCCGCGAACTTCGGTGGGCTCTTCGGACTCTTCGGCGGCGGTGGGCGGCTGTGAGTAGGCACGCCCAAGCTGGGAGAGCAGTTCCTGCAGGTTGGCCCGTGTGGGGCCGTTGAGCGCGTCGAGCACCTGGTCAAGCTGCACGGGATCGGACGCCTGGGTGATCGGGATGGTGTATCCGGAGGAGACCTTCGGGGCCAACGGGCTGCCCGGCTGAAGTTCGACGAACCAGTTGCCTTCAAGAAACAGGCGCGGCCGGATCTTGACGGTGGCGTCTTCGTGGATTGGCAGTCCCGCCGACGTGATTTCCATCGCTATCTCGCCGGAGTCGCCGTGTCGGGAGATCGATTTCACTTCGCCAACGGTCACGCCGGCGGTGCGCACGGGCGAGCCCGGCGCGATGTCCAGGACCGTCGGGAAGACAGCGTTCAGGCGGTAGCCGTGGCCGACGAATGGGATCCTCTTGGTGAAGCCGATGTAGACGGCGATGGCCACGACGATCAGCATCAGGACGCCCGTGCGCAGGGGCCGGCGCGCGCGCAGCAGCTCGGCCGCGGGGACCTCGTCGCGGCGACGCAGCCAACCGCGCAGCCCGCGCGAGCGCTCCGGCGCTACGCCGTGACCGTTTGAAGGGCCGACCGCGCTCATCGCTTGGCCCCCGCCGAGCTCGAGGTGATGCCCAGCGCCTTGCGCGTGGCGGCGGAGTACGGTTCGCCGAAGAGGCTTTCGTTGCGCTTGGTCGTGATGCCCGCCCCGCCGTCGGCGAGTCGTGTGGCGTGGCCGATCACGGTCTTGTTGACTTCATAGACCTCGTTGCCGGCTTCACACACGTTGGCCTGCCCGGGGCCTGCCACGTTGGGGTAGGGGTTTGCGTGCAGGTAGCTGGCGTTGAACTGCGGTTCGACCTTGACGCCGGCGTAGGGCCCGCTGGCGGGCGCCGACGCCGGGCCACCCTCGCTGTTTGGCCCGCTTGCGGCCAGCAGCGGGTCCACCTGTGCGGCCGTGCCCGGGCCGAGATCCTCGGCCAACAGGCTTGCCACGTTGCGGAAGGCCAGCGTGACGTAGTCGCACTTGGCCTGCTCGGGGGCGATCGCCGCCACCACCGTGTTGCCCAGCTTGGCTGTCAGGGCGAACTCTTCGATCGCCAGGTTCACGACGGGGTTTGTCGAGAAGGCGCGAAGCTTGCCGAGGAAGCTTTCAAGGCGCGTGTTCAGCGCGACGGCGGCCTGCAGTGTGGTTGCGCCCGCGGTCACCGCGCCGGCCAGCGGCCTGGCGGCCTTTGAGAGCGCGACGGTTGTCGGCCGGAGCAGGTGCATGAACCGCGCGGACTTCTCATAGAACGGCAGCTGGTAGTGCAGCGAGTAGGTGGCCTGACGCAGCGCTGCCGGGCCACCTTCGATGGCCGCTTCGATCGAGCGGGGAACCGTTGCCCAGGCGCGGAAGAACGTGTCCAGGTCAGAGAAGAATTCGGCGTTTGCCTGCGCCACGGGTGCGGTCTCTTCGGCGGGACGGTCAAGATCGGCGAAGAACTGGCCCAACCCCGTGCGCGGCGAGGCCAGGTTGTGCATCACCGTGATCAGGTTGGCGGTCAGCGGGCGCAACGCATGCAGGGTCCCGTTGATCGAGGGACCCCGGCCTGCGAAGCCGTTACCGCCGTCGATCAGGTTTTCCTGGCTGGCGGTGCGCGTGGGCTTGTTGAAGGTGTTGAAGAATTCGTCGAGCGTGACCGTTTCGCGATAGTGCGTAAGGCCGATCGTTGCGCCCGACGGCAGCGTGTGCGAGGAGGAGCCCTTGATCAGTTCCAGGTACTTCAGGCCCACGGAGGAGCGCGAGAGGATGCTCGTGTCGGTGTCGGCGGGCAGCGGCTGAATGCTCTTGTTGAGCTTCAGTTCGGCGATCGCTATCGAGCGCCCGGTGCGCGGTTCGGAATAGGGAGTGAGACTCGCCACCAGGCCCACGCGCGTACCCCCCATGCGCACGTCGTTGCCCTTGATCAGCCCGTCGGCGTCGGGCAGGCGGACCTTCAGGTTGTAGGTGGGGACAAACGGAAGGCCGTTGTTGGCGTTGTAGGAGAGGTAGACGGCGGCTACCACGAGGAGCACGGTCACGGCCCCGATCAGCAGGGGGTTGCCGGCCAGCGAGCTCTTACGACGGGTGCCCATCACGGCACCTCCGACAGGTCGCACCCCAACAGCCCGTTGTCGTCAAACGGCGAGGAGCCGTCGGCGGCCGGCGCGGTGGCGGCGCCGGGACAGCGGGTCAGCTGGCGGGTCTTCAGCCCTTCCAGCCCTTCCTGCGGGGAGACCGGGGTGAGCTTGTTTTCTTCGCCCAGCTTGAAGGTGTCGAACTCCGGCAGCACATGGGCGTAGTGGCCGTCGGCGTCGTAGTAGGCGGTCGTCTGCCCGAATGCACGCAGCAGGCCCTCAAAGTCGGGCGCGTAGGGGGCGAACAGGGAGGAGTCCGGCAACCCTTCGCGCAGCGCCTTGATCGTGTCCGGCGATGCGGTCGAAAGCGTCTTCGCCAGCTTGGGAAGCGCCAGGGCGGCGTCGGTGAGATCGTTCGAGGGACCCGGCCGGTCGATCGCTTCGGCCAAATTGTGGACGACGGGCGTGGCCTGCGTGACCAGCGGGGCAAGGCGTCCCAGCAGTTGCGGCAGCGTCTTGGTATCGGCCTTTGAGAATTCCACGAGCCTGCGCAGCGCGGCCAGCGTGGGTGGCAGCCCTTCGAACGTACGCGTTCCCGCGGTCAGCGTCAGAGGCAGCTGCTGAAGGCCGCGCGCCAGGTTGGCCTGCTGGGAGCCGATCGCGCCGAAGGTGGTGTCGGCGTTTGCGATCAGGCTTTGGAGCTGGGCGCTGTGGGCGCCGATCACCGTCGTGGCCTGGGCGACATTGACCAAAAACTGCGAGAAGGTGTGTTCGTCGCGGACCAGTTCGGCAAACACGTGGTCCAGCGCGCGCAGCGTCGGCGGGAAGTAGCCGACCGCCGCGCTGACCTCGTCTTCGGCCCCGGCGTACTGCGCGGCAAAGCCGTCTATGACCTGCTGCAGGCCCCTGCGGGTCTTGGCGTTGAGCGTGTTGAACAGTTCATCGAGGTCAACCGGGCTGGAGGTCTTGGTGATGGTCGTGCCAGCCGGCAGCGTGGGGTAGTTGTTGGGTCCGGGCGTCAGCGCGACGTAGCGGTTGGCCACGCCCGAAAGCGAGGGGATGCGGATTTCGGCCGACGTGCCCTGGTGCAGCGGGGCAAGCGAGGAGTCCACGTGGAATGTGACCAGCGCCTTGTAGTGGCCGGTCAGCGAGATGGCACTGACGCTGCCCACGGGTACCCCGCCGACCTCCACGGGATCGCCCAGCACCAGCAGCTCGTCGGTGGAGAACAGCGCCTTGTATTCGGTGCCCGAGGGGGCTGTGAGTGCGATGAAGGCGATCACGACGACCACGAGCGCGAGCACGCCCAGGAGCACGCCGCGCACGTTGCCGGCAAGCCCCGCGCGGCGCGGGCGCCCCGGTGGCGCGCCGGCGGCGCCGCCGGAAGGCGGTGGTGGCGGGGTCCTGGGCGGGCTAGCGATGGCCATCGGTGCTCATTCGCCCAGCAGGTAGTTGAGGAGCAGGCGCGAGGCGCTGGACCCGGAGCTGGGCGCGCCTTCGATGTCTGCCAGCGTGCGCGCCAGCACCGCCCGCGAGCCCGAGCCCGAGGAGCCGGCTTCCGCCGAGCCCGCTGACGATGAGGAGGCCGAGCTGGCCTGGGCGGAGCTGGCCGAGCCAGCGGCGTTTTCATGGAACACGGCCTCACACCCTTCGTCAACTGTGGCCCGGGCCTCATAACAGGTGCCCGAGATCAGGTCGGCACGCAGGAAGTGGCCGAGGGAGTCATAGCCGTTGGTCGCGCCGGAGGCCAGGAAGATGAGGTCCATGAAGCGCTCGATCCCACCGGTCTGGCGCAGGCTTTCCAGCAGCGTCGAGAGATTGCCGGCAAACGGCTTCGCCGAGGATCCCAGCGACTCCAGCCGTTCCAGCAGCCCCTCGCTTGCCACCAGTGCGGGCGCAGCGCTCTGGCCGAACTTGCCCAGGCTCTGGAAGTAGTGCGTCGAGCTGTGCGCAAGCGCGGGCAGGCCCGTGAAGATCGTGTCGATCGCCGGTGCCACCTTGTGCAGCTCGGTGAACACCGGCGTCGTTTCACCCGCGAAGTGCTCTATCCGGCTCATGGCTGGGCCCAGCTGCGCCAAGAACGCGGGGAAGTCGGCGAGCGTCTGGCCCAGTTCCCGCTCGTGGTTGGCGCTGGCCTTGCCCACAGTGTTTGCCTGCGCCAGAAAGTCGGCCACGCGAGTACGGACGCGCGCAAGCGGCGTCAGCGCCCGGTCGGAGTCCACGGCGAGCTTGGACAGCACGTGGTTGTCGCGCGCCAGGATGGCAAGCACGCGGTTGGTTTCTCTCAGCGCGGGACTGGCGTGGATGATCGCTTCATGCAGATCCGGGCCGCGGCCGGCCAGGCCCACTCCCAGTTCGTTGAGAATGATCCGCAGACGCTGGGCCTCCGGCAACTGCGTGATGTCTGACAGCAGGTCGGGGTCCACGGGGCTGGAGGTGTTTGAGACGGGCAACAGGTGCTCGCCGGCGCCTTCCTTGCCGGCGCCGATCACAGGCAGCTTGGGCGCCAACGCGGCCCCTTCGGCGTGGGTTTGCGTGGGCTGGCAGTCGACGTACTTCTCGCCCAGCAGCGACTGCGGGCGCACGATGCAGTAGGCGTCGGTGCGGAAGTCCTGAAAGCCCGCCGCCGTGATGTCCATGACCACCGCGGCCGTGGCCTGGGGCGTGGGCGCCACCGATTCCACTCTGCCGACGGGCACACCGGCGATCTTGACCTGCTCGCCCTGGGTGAGGTTGGCGGCGTCGGCAAAGATCGCGCGCACCCTGTAGCCACCGCCGGATCCGCCGGTGACCAAGAGCACGATGACCACCACGGCGGCAAGCGCGCACGCAGCCGCTACCGCGCGGCGGCCCCTATTCCAGACAAGCGCCGTCAACTCACCGGACCCTTCCTCAAAAGCCCATCATCCCCTGCCTTCAGGCAGGGCCGACTCCCCTGTCCTGTCCGCCACGCAAGCAGCTCGCCACGATGGCAAACCGAGGCCGCAAAAGCGGCCCAAACTCCCTGCTGGCACCCCCGAATGCTACCGGGATCGCCCGCCGTCACGGGCCGCCACTGCGCCGGGGGGCGCGACGGTTCGACCGCGGCGGCTCCGGGCAGCCTGAAAACCCTGCCGGGGCCCTCCCCTCCAACGCACAGCGGGCCGGCATAAATGCCGGCCCGCGTGCGCTAATCAGACCTTGGCTTCGTGCCTCGGGCGTGGCTTTACGCCTCGCCCGAGGGCGCGTCAGCCCTTCTTGGTGGGGCAGGGAACCGTGGTCGAGGCGGTGACCGTGGCCCCCGTCTCCATCGGGTTCAGCGGGTTGCCGAAGGTCAGTTCGGCCTTGGCCGGGAAACCGCCGCTGGGGCACTTCTTGGGGATCGTGCCGTAGTAGACGGTCTTCTTGCCCTTCTTGATCGCCCCGCCGGCGATGTTGATGATGCTCGTTGCCGAGGCGTCGGGCGCTTCGGCGAGGGTTTCGATCAGCGGCACTTCGACGGTCAGCACGGGGCCCGATGCCGGGAAGGCCCAGGAGCCGGTTGCGAGCTTTTCGATCTTGACCGGATGGTCGCCTTCGATCCAGAAGTCAATGCCACCGGATACGAAGTAGGGCTGCACGGTGACGGTCTCTTCGACACGTTCACCGCCGAGGCTCACGTAGCCCTTGGTGTGGCCCGCGGGCCCGGCCTTTGACGGCTTCGGGCACTTGTTTCCACCGGTTGCCTTGATCACCGAGGACGTGCACGTGGGGAACCCCTTGGTGGTGATCTTGGTGCCCTTGGGGAAGTACACCTTGACCCCGGTAAGCGGCGGCGGGCCGCCCGCGTATTCGGTGCCGGAGATCAGGAACTGCGTTTCCAGATCGGCGCCGGCGCCCAGGATGTTGCCGGTGTGGGGGTATCCGGGGATGGGCAGGATCTTCGCGGAGGCCTTGACCGTCGGTTCGGCGGCGGCGAGCGCGGGTGAGATCGCGGCGAGCGCGGCGGCGCCGGCCAGCGCCGCAAGGCCACCGCGCGCAAGCATGCGCGCTACACCGCGGCCAGGTGCGCTGGATGCGGTGTGGGCTTGGTGATTTGACTCGATGCTGGTCAGCATTCTCTCCTCAGTTCTACTTTGGACGACTCGTTTACAGATAGGTCGGTCTGTGGACACCAACGCCATGATCGGCGCAGTGTGGTCAGGCCAAGGGACCCACGCCACAGACCGTGCTGTGGCTGATACCCACCGGCATGACATTCAACACGTGCCACCACCTGGAGTATCGGTTGTGGCAGGCGCGCCCATGATAGCCCGCCGCCCGACAGGAGCCGCACGGGCGCGGGCCAAAAACGCCGGCCGAACGCCGTCCTAGGCGCTGCCGCCGAGGTCGAGCTGGGCGCCGGAGTAGGTGACGCCGACGGGCTCCAGCACCACGCTGCGCTCCCCCGCCTCGACCCGCCCCGACAGCGCGGCGCTGAACCCCGCGGCGGCGGCCACGCGCGCCACGGACTCCCCGGCGCCGGCCGGGCAGCACAGTGCCATCCCGACGCCCATGTTGAAGGTGCTGTAGGCCGTGGGGGCATCCATGCCAGCCTCGCCCACCAGGAACTCGAGCACCTCGGGAACCTCGGGCAGGCGCTCGATGCGGTAGCGCAGGCTCTTTGGCGAGCGCATCAGTTTCAGCAGCCCAGATCGGAAGAGCACACGTCTGAACTCCAGTCACCAGATCATCTCG
>CAJCIJ010000141.1 GCA_903970315.1 Actinomycetota bacterium | reverse complement strand
TGCCCTGGCCGGGCGTATGCCCGCTTGCGCGCCCTCGGCGCGGGCGCCGGCGCCGGCGCCGGCGCTCAGCATGCGGGCACGCTCCACGGTGACCAGTCCGTCGAACTTGAGCTGCTCGATGTCCGCGAGCACCGCGCCGATGCGCTCCGGCGTGTCAACCGCGACCGACACCAGGGGCAAATCCTCAGAGAACGTGAGCAGGCGGTCGGTGCGCAGCTGATGCTTTGAGCCAAAGCCCTCGACGCCTCGCAGCAGCACGCTTGTCTTCAGCTCGTGGCTTGCGTAGACAGCGAAGAAGGCGTCGGACAGAAACGTCGCGCCGGCGCGGTCGCGCTCGCCGAAGTACGTCGTCAGCTTCAGGCAGTCGCTGCTCACAGCCACGCCCCCACGTGCTGGCCGGCCCATGCCGCGGCGATGCCCGCGAGCAGGCTAACCGCGAAGTTCGCAAACCCCAGCGAGAGCTCCCCGTCCTCGCCCAGGCGGTGGCTCTCAAGCGCCCACGTGGAGAAGGTCGTAAACGCTCCGATCAAGCCGGTGCCGGCGATGCGGTAGGCCCCCTGCCCGACCGCGGCACCCACGAGCACGCCCAGCACGAACGCTCCCGAGAGGTTGACCACGAGCGTGCCGTAGGGAAACTTGGAGCGCGCGCGGGCCCCCACGAAACCGTCGAGCAAAAAGCGCCCGATCGCGCCGGCACCTCCGACCACGCCCACGCCGAGAACCACGAGTGGGCTCACGCCCGCACCCCCACTCGCCGCACAACGTTCGTGGCCAAGGCGACAGCGCCAAAGCCGGCGGCGATGCTCGCCAGGGCATACCCGAGCGCGAGTCCGATCAGGTTTGCGTCGAGCATGCGCAGCAGCTCGATCTGCATCGTCGAGAACGTTGTGTAAGCGCCACAGAACCCCGTTCCAAGCAGTGGGCGGCGGTAGGCCGACACGGGCAGGCGCTCCTGCAGGCGGGTCGTGAAGTACCCCAGCAAGAACGCACCGCTGATGTTGACCGCAAAGGTCGCCCAGGGCCAGCTGCCGACCGTGTACGGGACCGCCTGGGCCAACTCCGCGCGTGCCACGGCGCCCACGAATCCGCCGGCAAAGATGGCGGCAAGCTCGCGGCGGTCAAGCCGCATCGGACCACCCCGCATCTCATAGAGGCTACGGCCACGGGCGGCGGGCGACAGGCACCCCGCGGCCGTTATCTGCGAGCATGCCCCGCGGTGGCCAGATGAACGTACTCGCGCCGGACGGAGAGCCGATCACGCCCGAGGGACTCGTGGCGCTGGAGGCCGAACTCAACGAGCTTGAGACCACGGGACGGCGGGCGATCGCCGCGCGCATCCTCGCCGCGCGCGAGCTCGGTGACCTCTCAGAGAACGCCGAGTACCACATCGCCAAGGAGGATCAGGCGCATCTTGAGACCAAGATCCAGCGCCTGCGCCAGCGCCAGCGTGACGCCCAGATCGTCGAGACCGACGATGCCGCCCCGGTGTTCGGCTTCGGGCGCACCGCCGAGGTGCTCGACGAGGCCAGTGGACAGCTCTACACGTGGACAATCGTGGGCTCCACGGAGGCCAACCTCGCGCAGGGCAAGCTCTCGGCGCAGTCGCCCGTGGGTAAGGCGCTGCTCGGTCACGCCGCCGGCGAGGCGGTTTCGGTGCAGACGCCGCGCGGCCGCCGCAGCTACCGCGTCAAGCGCCTGATCGACTGAGCGCGCGGAGCCGATAGGCTCTTGGGCGACACACAGGAGCCCGATGGAGACCGAACACGTAGACGTGCTGATCGTGGGTGCCGGCTTGTCCGGAATCGGTGCCGCTTGTCAGCTGCGCCGCAACTGCCCAACCAAGAGCCTCGCCGTGCTCGAGGCACGCGCATCGATGGGTGGCACGTGGGATCTGTTCCGCTACCCCGGTGTGCGCTCGGACTCGGACATGTTCACGCTGGGGTACTCCTTTGCACCCTGGGGCCAGGACCAGTCCATCGCCCGTGGCTCATCGATCCTGGACTACATCGGCCAGACCGCGCGCGAGTACGGCATCGATCAGGCGATCCGTTACGGCCACCGCGTGATGCGCGCCGACTGGTCAAGTGGGGAGGGCCGCTGGAGCGTGCAGGCAACGCGCGCGGACAGCGGCGACACGGTCACGATGACGTGCAACTTCCTCTACACGTGCACCGGGTACTACCGCTACGACGAAGGCTATACCCCCCATTTCGAGGGCATCGAGCGCTTCCGTGGCGAGATCGTGCATCCGCAACACTGGCCTGAGGATCTCGACTGCACGGGCAAGCGCGTCGTTGTGATCGGCAGTGGTGCCACAGCGGTCACGCTCGTGCCCGCGCTCGCCGAGACTGCCGAGCACGTGACGATGCTGCAGCGCTCTCCCTCCTACATCCTTTCGATCCCGTCGCACGACCCGCTCGCCGCATCGCTGCGCCCGCGGCTGTCAGCGGAGCTGACCTACTCGATCGTGCGTTTCAAGAACGTACTCGCCACGCTTTTCATCTACGAATTCAGCCGCCGGGCGCCCAAGCTGATGCGCAAGCTGATCCGCCGCCTGGCGCGCCGGCAGCTGCCGCCCGACTTTGACATCGACAAGCATCTCAATCCGCGCTATGACCCCTGGGACCAGCGCCTGTGCCTGGTGCCCGACTCAGACCTCTTTGAGACCCTGCGCGGCGACCGTGCCTCGATCGTGACCGACGAAATCGAGGCTTTCACCGAGACTGGCATCGCGCTGCGCTCCGGCGCGCACCTCGACGCCGATGTCGTGGTCACCGCCACGGGGCTGAACCTG
>CAJCIJ010000140.1 GCA_903970315.1 Actinomycetota bacterium | reverse complement strand
GCCACTCTGGGAATTGTGGCTCGTCGAGCGCCTGACGCGCGGTCGGTTTGCAGTCATCGCCAAGGCGCATCACGCGCTCGTGGACGGGGTGTCGGGCGTGGATATCACGACGGTGCTGCTGGACCGTGACCCCGATAAAGCCTCAAACGGCCACGGCGGCCCGCCGCCGTGGGTTGCCAAGCCGCCGCCCAGCTCGGCACGCCTGCTGGCAGACGCACTGCTGGAGCGCGCAACGCTGCCCAGCGAGATGGTGCGGGGGGCCCGTCGTGCCGTGCGGGCGCCGCGGCGCGCGCTGGGCCGCGTGCGCGAGGATCTGACCAGCCTGGGAGTGCTGACCTGGGCAGGGTTGGGCTCGCCGGCGCCGCCGAGCCCGTTCAACGTGGACATCGGCCCGCACCGGCGCTACGCGTCGCTGGACAGCGACGTGGAGACCTTCAGGGCGATCAAGGACGCCCTCGGTGGCACGATCAACGACGTGGTGCTCACGGTGGTCAGCCTGGCGCTTGGCTCCTATCTGCGCGCCGAGGGCACCGACACGACGGGCCTGGAGCTGCGCGCGATGGTGCCCGTGTCCGTCAGGGCACAGGCCGAGGACGGCGCGCTGGGCAACCGTGTGGCGGCCATGTGGGCGCCGCTGCCCGTGGGCATAGAGAGCCCGCTGGACAGCCACGCCCACATCAAGCAGGCGATGAAGCACGTGAAGATGACAGGACAGGCCGTGGGCGCCCAGGTGCTGACAAATCTCGCGGGCTTTGCCCCGCCCACGATTCTCAGCCAGGCGGCGCGGCTTCAGGCTCGCCAGCGCTACTTCAACCTGGTGGTCACCAACGTCCCCGGGCCGCAGTTCCCGCTCTATCTGGTGGGGCGCGAGATGCTGGCGATGTATCCCGTGTTGCCACTGGCCCGCAGGCAGGCGCTGGGGATCGCGGTGCTCAGCTACAACGGCCATCTGGGATTCGGGCTGCTGGGCGACTACGACAGGCTTCCGGGCATCGAGACGATCGCAAGCGAGATCAAACGGTCGATCGCGGCGCTCGCCAAGGCCGCAGGTGTCAGCCGCGCGCGCAATGCGGCGGCGCGCAAGCCACGCGCCAAGGTCTAGCGGTGCGCGCGCGGCGAACCGTCGCGGCCCTGCTGGGCCTGGGCCTCGCCGGCTGCCTGCTGGCCCTTGGCGGGTGCGGAAGCACGCTTGAAAGCCAGCCCATCTCGCCGAGTTCGCTGGAGAGCTTTATCGCAGTCCGCGGCTACCCCGTGTACTGGCTTGGCAACGGCTTTGCCGGACTCAGCGTCAGCGAAGTGCAGCGCGACCGCGGCGGCGCCTACGCGGTGCAGTACGGAAACTGTGCCCAGGGCGGCCAGGCCACGTGCCTGGCGCCGCTGGCGATCGTGACGTCGCCGGAAAACAGCTTCGTGGCGCACGGTGCGCACGCCGTGCAGGCGAGCACGCTGCGAGGGGCACGCGCGCTGATCTCTGAAGCGGGAAAGACAATTGAGGTCCCCACGGGGGCGGTGGTGGTGTCGGTCCGCGCCGACAGCGCCGCGCTGGCCCGCGCGGCCGCCGCGCACCTGGTCCCGATCAACGAAGTCGGTGTCCCGGACGCGCCCCTGCCTCCAGCGCTGCCGGCTACAAGCTTTGCGACCGCGCCACTGCCCACGCAGCTGCAGAGCTCTGCCTCGACCTCGCGTTAGGAGCCGGTCGGCTCAGCCGCCGGCGCCGGCACGGTTGGGCCCGGCGGGCGTCGTTGTGGTCGCCGGGCGTACGGCTATCGTCATGCGCGTAACCGCACACAGCCGATCGGTGTCGTCGCGGCACTCCACGTCCCAGATCCAGGTCGTGCGTCCAGCGTGCAGGCGGCGGGCGCTTGCATGGATGGTTCCAGCGGTCATGGGACGTACGAAGCTCGTGCTGTTGGACAGGCCCACCGCTGTTGCGCCGTGGGGCGCGACCGCGATCGCGGTGGCCAGCGAGGCCAGCGTCTCGGCTATGGAAGCGTAGACACCACCGTGGACCAACCCGTACGGCTGCTTGAGCTCGTCGCGCACCTCCACCCGCGCTCGCGCCAGCTGGTCGGAGACCTCCTCGACGACGAGGCCGTAGAGGCGGTCAAACCCGGGCATTGCGGCATTTATCTGGCTGACGAGGTCCTCGGACACGGCGCCAGCACTCTAGACGGTGACGTTGCCGGCGCCTGCGGTTTGGGCCATGAAAATGTGTTCCGCTGGTGATCGCCGCTTGCCATATTGCAGGCCGCGAGCTATGCTGCGTCGATGCAGGACCGGCAAGGACGTCTCGGTCTCGTTTTCGACCCGCCGCTGAGCGGGTCCACCGAGCCATACAAAGCCCGCGTTGCGGGCGTTGGGCGGGCGCTGCCCGAGACGACGCTTACAACTGCGGATCTGATGGCCTCCACGCGTCATCGGACCAAGATCGATCTCCAGCGCTACACGGGTGTGCGCGAACGGCGCGTGCTCGCCGGCGACGGCAACTCGCACACGCTGGCCACCGATGCGGCGCGCGAAAGCCTGGAGCGCGCCGAGATGGAGGCGGGCGAAATCGACGTGATCATCGGCTGCGGGGTGACCAAGAGCCGTGGCATGGAAGCCAAGAACTGGGCGATCGAGCCACCGCTTGCCACTGGTGTGGCGCAGGCGCTGGGCGCCAACGGCGCACTGGCATTTGACATCGGCAACGCCTGCGCTGGGATGCTCACGGGGGCCTTTGTGCTCAGCAACTGGATCCGTCTGGGCCGCATCCGTCGCGGCCTGGTGGTCAGCGGCGAGAACCTCTCGCCCGCGGCGCTCAACGCCGCCAAGCACGTCCGCAACCTGCTCAGCCGCGAGGTCGCTTCGCTGACCGTCGGCGATGCCGGCGCGGCGATGATCGTCGAGCGCGCCGAGGAGGACGTGCCGGACATTCTCTACGGCCTGACCACGGTGGCCAAGCACAGCCGTCTGTGCCTGGGGCACCTGACCGAGCACGACCCGGGCCCGCGCATGTTCACGCGCCCTGTGGCCTTGCACAACGCCGCCATGAAGAACATGCCGCTCGTCTACCAGCAGGTACTCGAAGCGGTGGGCGTGCCCCTGGAAGGCATCCACCACGTGATCCCCCACCAGACCTCCAAGTCGGCGATCAAGACGGGCATTCGCCACATCACCGAGCACCTCGGTCAGAAGCTCCACAGCCACGCCGTGGTCACGGTCGATCGCTTCGGCAACACGGCATCCACGAGCCACACAGTGGCGCTCGTGGACGAGCTGCAGGCGGGACGGGTCAATGCCGGCGAAAGGGTCGCGCTGCTGGCCCTGGCGTCGGGTCTGGTCGTGGGCGCTATGGTCTTCACCGCCGACGAGGGTCTGGTGCGAAGCTATCCCAAGGTTGCCGACGACCCCACGGCGGCCAGCAACGGCGCACCGGCGCCCAACGGCAACGGCGCAGCGGTCGCCAACGGCCACTCCACCGGAACCCTCCAACCCGCAACCGTCGTGACGGCGATGCGAGCTCAACCTTGACAACAGCCACCCCAACCCCAAACCCAAACCCAACCCTGACAGCCGAGGCAAGAGCCGAGGCGAACGCTCACGGTCAGCCCATGACCCGCCTGGAGCGCAACGCGAACCTGAGCGCGGTGATCATCCCGTTTGTCGCGCTGATCGTAGGTGGGGCTCTGCTCTGGAACCGTCTGCTGGACCCGCTGGACCTTGGCGTGCTGGCGGTCATGTACCTGATCACGGGGATGGGAATCACGGTGGGCTACCACCGCCTGCTCACCCACCGCGCCTTTGAGACCCACCGCTGGATTCGCTACGCGTTCGCCATCGCGGGCTCGATGGCGCTTGAGGGCGGAGTCATCGACTGGGTGGCAGACCACCGCAAGCACCACACCTTCCCCGACGAAGAGGGCGATCCGCACAGCCCCCACGTGCATGACGCTGACGGCGTCAAGGGCGTGCTCCAAGGCCTCTGGCACGCGCACACGGGCTGGCTGTTCTCGACCCATGGTCAGGCCTCCTCGCGCCGCTACGCCGCCGACCTGGTGTCCGATCCCACGATGCGCAAGATCAACCGTAGGTTTCCCCTGATTGCGCTTATCGGCCTGCTCATACCGGCGGCTCTCGGCTACGCGCTCAGCGGAGGCTCCTGGATGGCGGCCCTGTCGGTCTACGTGTGGGCCGGCCTGGTGCGGGTGTTCCTGGTGCACCATGTGACCTGGTCGATCAACTCCATCTGTCATGTCTTCGGCAAGCGCCGCTTTGACGTTCGCGACCAGTCCACGAACGTCTTCTGGCTGGCGCTGCCGTCGCTGGGCGAGGCCTGGCACCACAACCATCACGCCTTCCCCCGCTCGGCCTTTCACGGGCTGCGCTGGTATGAGCTTGACCCCTCGGGCTGGCTGATCCTTGCGATGGGCAAGGTGGGGCTTGCTTGGGACGTTGTGACGGTCAGCCCCGAGAAGCAGCGCGAGCGCATGCGCGTGCCTGCGGCGGGATCCGTCGGCGCCGGCACTCCGGCATCAGCCGACGCTTCGTCCTGAAGCAGCCCGGATCGCCGGACGGCGCGCACTGCCGGACGCTCCGGGCAGGGGGCGGGCCTCCTGACACGCGCGCGCCGGTGCGACCCGACGCAGACCGACCGGCTACCCTCGGCGGGCCTCGCACACGCCGATGCCAGACCCAAAGCCACCCATAGACGCCCTGCCGCCTGACCAGCGTGCCGTGCTCTCGCTGATCCTGCGCCGGGGAAAGAGCTACGCGGACATCGCCGAGGCGCTGGAGCTCGACGAGGGAGCGGTGCGCGAGCGCGCACAGGGCGCCCTGGTGGCGCTGGCCCCCGACCTGGCGGGTGCCGTTGCCGATAGCGAGCGAGAGCAGATCGGCGACTACCTGCTGGGCCAGCAGGGCGCAGCGCAGCGACTGGTCACCTACGACGCCATCGAAGGCTCAGACGGCGCGCGCGCTTACGCCGCCGCGCTGTCGGGCGCGCTTGCCGACGTTTCGGGCGGTGCACTGCCGGCGGTCCCCCCCACGTCGCCTGCCGTCTCGCCCTCCGGAGTCCCTTCCCCCGCGCCGCGGCGGCCCCGCGAGCAGGAGCCCACGGCGGCGCGCAGGCCGCGACAGAGCGCGCCGGTGCGTGCTGCGGCTGCGCAGGGAAGTGGCGCCAGAGCCGCGCCCGCGACATCGCGCGACCGGCCGAGCGCGTCAAACCGGCATTTGAGGCAAGCCTCAAGAGGCTCCAGATCGACTACCTCGATCTCTATCTCATCCACACCCCTTTCGCCTTCCAACCTGGAGACGTTCAAGACCCGAGGGACGCGAACGGCGATGTGATCTATGACAGAAGCGTGAAGCTATTAGATACGTGGGGGGCGTTGGAGGAACTAGTGGACGAGGGCAAGTGCAAAGCGATCGGATTATCCGACGTAAGCCTGGAAAAGGTGAAGGAAATCGTTGAAGCCGCGACCATCAAGCCGGCGGTGGTTCACGTCGAATCCCATCCGTATCTGCCGGAATGGGACCTTTTGGACTATTGCCGAAAGAATGGAATCGTACTACAAGCTTTCGCCCCGCTGGGTCATAGCAGCGAGCCCAACTTGCTGGCGGATCCCGTCATTACCGCTATCGCCAATCGGGTCGGCAAAACTCCGGCCCAAGTCGCGCTCGCGTGGGCGATTCAACGCGGAACGGCGCTCCTGACCACCACAAAGACACCCAGCCGGCTACGGGAAAACTTTGATGTCTCCACCCTCCCTGAAGACGCCATGCGGGAGATCAACGACGGAATCAAGACGCGGATAAGGTTCAATGCCGTCGTGGAGACCGGCGTTCCCGGGTTCATTCCCAGAGGAAAGTGAAGCCGAGGCAACAATCCCCCCCCAATCGCTGAGAGGTCTGCCACCCCGGCAGCATTCAAAACAGCCCGCTGATTCCGGCTGGCCAGCCTCAGCGTTCGGATGAGCTCAACTTGCTTGGCTACACGGTGCACGATCCTATCCTGCGCCGATCCATAAATGTAACTGATTACGCTTTACACGGAGCGGTGCGTAAGCAAAAAGCTGACTCCCCACCCCCCCCGTTCAATGATCTCCACGCTCCTTACGTTGCCAAGGAAACCTATCGCCTTGGGAGTCGTTTTTCTTTGCATGGCCGCCCCCGGCTTGCTTGCCAGTACCTACTACGTCGCGACGAATGGCAGTGATGCCAATCCCGGGACGTTCAGCCTGCCTTTTCAACATATCCAAATGGCCGCCTCCATCATGGTGGGGGGCGACACCTGCTGTATCCGCGCAGGGACGTACCGGGAGACGGTGGTACCGGCCAACTCCGGGACGGCGGGCGCGCCGATCACGTTTGAGCCGTATGGCACGGAGCCGGTGACGGTGAGCGGCGCCGACGTCGTCACCGGGTGGTCGGTTTACTCCGGCGGGATCTATGAAGCGCCCTTTTCCGGTTCGCTGGGCGACCATGACCAGGTATTCGTCGATGGGACCATGATGAACCAGGCGCGCTGGCCGAATACCACGCTGGATATCAGCCGGCAGGTCAAATCGGTCGCCACGAGCGGGAGTGTCAGCGCTACAGCCAACCCGGACGGCACCTATACGGGAAGCTTTGCGGACCCGGCGCTCACGCAGCCGGCGGGCTTCTTTAACGGCGCGACGATTCATGCGTTGCTTGGCCCCAACTGGGTCGCACAGACCGGGACGGTCACGAGTTCCGCGCCGGGATCGATCCAGTTTAATTGGCACTACCGCGGCAGCACTTATTACCCGAAGGCTGGAAATCGCTACTATCTCTTTGGCCTGCTTTCCCTGCTTGATACTCCCAGTGAGTGGTTCATCGATGCAAAAGCGGGGCTTCTCTATCTCTGGCCTCCGCAGAATGACTCGCCGGTCAATCATGTGGTGGAGGCGAAGCAGCGGGACTACGGGTTCGACCTGAGCGGTCTCTCTTATATCACGGTACAGGGTCTCTCGCTGTTTGCCTGCGCCATTAATTCCTCGGCGACCAGCCAGTACCTTGTCCTGGATCATCTCTCGTGCTCATACCTGAGCCACTACGCGCTCAATAACACGAGCAGCGGCTTTACGATTCACATGCAGGACTCCGGCATTATCCTGAATGGAAACCATGACACGCTGAGCAACAGCACACTGGCCTACAGCGCGGGCAATGGTGTCTCGCTGCTGGGCACCTGCCAATTGGTCGAAAACTGCACGATCCATGATGTCGATTACCTGGACGTGGACTGCGGAGCGATCAATACGGGTCTCTCCCCCGCGATCTCGAGCAGTAACGAGATTGCCTATAACACGTGTTATAACAGCGGCCGCGGTCTATTCCTCATCCGCACACTCCAGTCGGGATATGTCCATAATAACGTGCTTTACAGGTCCATGCTCGGGACAGTGGATGGGGGAGCGATGTACACCTTTGCGCATGATGGCCAGAACACCGAAATCTCTTATAACCGTGTGAGTGACAACGTATGCGCGAGCAACGGAGCCTCCGGCATTTATATCGACAACAACTCGGTCAATTTCCAGGTCCACCACAACCTGATTTATAACACCACCTGGGCGCTCCATTACAACCTCGGGAGCCAGAATATCCTATGGTACAATAACACGGCGGTTGCATTCTACTACAGCCTCTCCGGAGGCGCGACTGGCAGCCAGGCGGGCAGCCAGGTCATCAACAATATCTTCACCGCGCCGGTCACGACCTATACGGGGGCTGTGGTATCCAATAACCTTAGCAGCGGCACGAACCCGCTCTTTGTGGCTCCGGCCAGGCTAAACTTCTGCTTGCAGAGCACTTCTCCGGCGGTCGCCGCCGGCCTTGTTCTGCCGTATTATGCGGACGATAATGGGGGCGTATCGCAGGATATGGGCGCCTATGACTTCAGCCAGACGCCGTGGAGCGCCGGTTCCCGGATTAACACAAGCACCCCAGCCTACCCGACCAACCTGACCGCGGCGCCCGCGGGATCGAACATTCAATTATCATGGACGGACAACGCCAATAACGAAAACGCCCTCATCCTGGAACGCTCCACCGATGAGCAGAGCTTCACGGAATTAGCCAGGCTCCCGGCCCGTACGACCTTCTACACGGATGCCACCGTCGTGCCAGGGACTTACTACTACCGGGTGCGCGCGGATGAATCCGCGAACAGCAACTATGCAACGGCAACCACCGCGGGCCACAACGCGTTTTCCAACATCCCGGCCAATTCGCTCGACGCCCAGAGCGGGCTGAGCGTCACGCCGGCGTGCATCGGGAGCTGCGACAACGGGGACTGGGCGGAATATGCGAACGTGAATTTCGGGCCAGGAGCGTCGCAGGTCAGTGTGCAAGTGGCCAGCGGAGCGACCTCGGCTAACAACTTCATAGAGGTGCACCTCGGGAGCCTTACCGGCCCGTTGATCGCGGACATTTATGTCCCGGGGACGGGAAACTATGGGACATATACCTCCCTTACCGCGCCCGTTACGCCGATTTCCGGCACGCAGAATATCTATCTTCTCTTTAAAGGCGGAGCCGGAGTCTGCAATATGGAGTATTTATCCTTTTTACCGGCGTCGCCGCTCTTGCCTCCTCCGGCGCCCACCGGGCCAGCCGCGACCGCCATGTCCCAAAACCAAATCCAGATTGGATGGGTGCCTCCCGGCGCCACGGAGAGCGGCTTCAAAGTGGAACGTTCGATGGACAACCAAAACTTCGTCGAGGTCGCCAGCGTCTGTGCGCCGGGTTCAACGGCGAGCGACACCGGTCTCTCCGTGGGGACGACTTATTACTACCGCGTCCGCTCGTACAACCAGAACGGCCTCTCCACTTATAGCCCAACGGTGCCTGCGACCACCTGGACCAACCAGCAAGCCTGGCGCAACCTGTACTACGGGACCATCGCCAACAGCGGCAACGCCGCCGACTGCGCCACCCCGGACGGAGATGGCATGAGCAATCTCACGAAATATGTCTTCGGCCTGCAACCGGGCCAGCCGGAGACGCCGCCGGCGCTCACAATGGTATCTGCCGATGCGTCACAGACCACGGTCAGCTTTCCCACCAACAGCGCGTCCGGCACGGGTTACCAGGGTATGACGCGCACTTACGATCTCCTGAGCACCAGCAACGTCCAAACCGGTCCCTGGACACCCGTCGCTCCATACACTGGGATCATCGGCGACGGCCAGACACACACCTGTGTGGTCCCCTCTTCCGGCACTGCGCAATATTTTCGCCTGAACATTACCGTGCAGTAAGCGGTGAGGCTGGCGAAGTCCCGGGTCCGATTGCCGCGGCGGCTACTATTCAGGATGGAATGCGGAGCCTGATTTGACGCACCTGCTACGCTCCCCCAACTATGAGAATGCTGCTGCTGTCCGCCCTGCTGGTGTGCGGGTGGATGTGGGCGGACGAGGCGATGGCCGCAACCGCGTATGTGGACCGCAATGGAAACGACGCAAACCCAGGAACCGCCGACCGGCCGCTCCGTACGCTGGAGGCGCTCGGCGGCCGCGTTTGGGCGCCGGGAGACGCGATTTATTTCCACGCGGGCCAGACATTTTCCGGCACCCTCAGACTCCCCGGCGGTGGCAGTGATTCGAGACCGGTCACCATCGGCTCGTATGGCGG
>CAJCIJ010000139.1 GCA_903970315.1 Actinomycetota bacterium | reverse complement strand
CGACGCGGGGCACATCCGCGAGGTCTTTGCGAGCACCGGCGTGGCCGCTGTGATGCTTGCCCGTGGCGCCCTGGGCAACCCATGGCTGTTTGAGCAGCTCGTGGGCGCCAGGAGCGGCCCACCGGCCCACTGGGAGGTCCTGGAGGAGCTGGAATGGGTGATGGAGTGCGCCGCAGAGCATCTGGGCGAGGCCCGCGCGGGTCGCTACCTACGCAAGTTCTATCCCTGGTACGTGGCGCGGCTTGCACTCCACGACGGTCGCGCAAGCGAGCTGCGGGGCCTGTTGCAGGCCGCGTCGGACCTTGGCCGCGCGCGCGAGTTTTTCGCCGACGCCGTCGTGCTTGCGGGGAGTGCTGTCGCCGCTTAAATCCGGCTCTGGGCGCTCGCTATACTGCTGCGCTCGCCACGGCCGGTCGGCGTTGGCAGACCGGTGACACACCAACAAGGATCACATGCCCAAGGACGTAATCCTCACACCTGACGGACTGGAGAAGCTCAAAGACGAGCTCGAGTTGCTGTCGACGCAGCGGCGCCGCGAGGTTGCGGCGCGCATCAAGGAGGCGCGCGAATTCGGCGACATCAGCGAGAACTCCGAGTACAACGACGCCAAGGACGAGCAGGCGATGCTGGAGGCCAGGATTGCCCAGCTTGAGGAGAAGTTGCGGATGGCGACAGTGATCGAGGTGGGGGCCATCTCCACGGACGTCGTGCAGGTTGGCTCGGTGGTCCACATCAAGGACGAAAAGACAGGCAAGTCGGCGAAGTACACGATCGTGGGCACAGCCGAGGCCAAACCGGCCGAGAACAGGCTGTCAAACGAATCTCCCATTGGTCGAGCACTGCTGGGCCACAAGCGCAACGAGACCGTCGCGGTCCAGGTGCCCCGTGGCCCCGCGCGCAAGCTCAAGATCACCAAGATCGACGTCGGGCTGAAGCCCAGCTCTTGACCGAGGAGGCCGGCCAGGGCGGGCGCCTGGATGAGCTGGTAGCCGAACGCAGGGCCAAGGCACTTGCACTGCGCCAGGCGTCTGCGGAGCACTTTCCCTACAGCTACCCCGGCGTCGTGGCGATTGCAAGCGTGCGGGCGCAGTACGGCGACCTGGAGGCGGGCGCCGAGACCGAGGACTCGCGTCGTGTGGCCGGCCGTGTTGCGGCGCGCCGCGGGCAGGGCGGCGCGGCTTTCATCGACCTCGTGGACCGCTCCGGCCGCATCCAGCTGTACGCTCGCCGCGACACGCTGGGAGAGGCGGCGTTTGCGACCCTCACAGACCTCGACCTGGGCGACTGGCTGGGGGTGGATGGCACTGTGGTGTGCTCGCGCCGTGGCGAGCTGTCGCTGCGAGTGGAGGACTTCCGGGTGCTTGCCAAGTCGCTGCGCCCACCGCCGGACAAGCACCACGGCCTGAGCGATATTGAGCTTCGCTACCGCCACCGCGAGCGCGACCTGATCGCCAATGATCAGTCGCGCGAGCTGTTCATGGCGCGCGCCAGGATCGTCAGCGCCGTTCGCTCATATCTGGACGGCGAGGGCTTCATCGAGGTCGAGACGCCCGTGTTGCAACCCATCTACGGCGGAGCGATGGCCCGCCCCTTTACGACCCATCACAACGAGCTTGACCGCCAGCTCTACCTGCGCATCGCCACCGAGCTGTACCTCAAGCGGCTGATCGTGGGCGGCCTTGAGCGGGTGTATGAGCTGGGCAAGGACTTCCGCAACGAGGGGGTCTCACACAAGCACAACCCCGAGTTCACGATGGTCGAGTGGTACGAGGCCTACGCCGACTACCGCGACGAGGCGGTGCGGCTGGAAGCGCTGGTGGCGGCCGCTGCAGAGGCCGCAGGGCCGGCGTTTGCGGCTCAGGCGCCATTTGATCCCGCCAAGCCCTGGCACCGGCTCTCGTTTGTCGATGCCGTGGCGCAGGCGACGGGCATCGACCTGCACGCCCATGCCGACGCGCCATCGCTGCGCGAGGCCGTGGAGGCCAAGGGCCTGCAAGTTGCCACCGAGGGTCAGAGCTGGCCTGCGATCGCCGACGACCTGCTCTCCAAGTACGTGGAGCCCACCTTGATCGAGCCGACGTTCGTGCTGGACTATCCGATCGAGCTCTCGCCCTTTGCGCGCACCCACCGCGACGACCCGAGGCTCGCCGAGCGCTGGGAGGCCTTTGTCGGCGGGATGGAGGTTGCCAACGCCTTCAGCGAGCTGAGCGACCCGGATGTGCAACGCGAGCGCTTTGCCTCCCAGCAGCGGCTGGCAGCTGGAGGCGAGGAGGAGACCCAGCCGCACGACGAGGCGTTCCTGGAAGCGCTGGAGCACGGAATGCCGCCAACTGGAGGCGTGGGTCTGGGTGTGGACCGCCTGGTGATGGTGCTCACAGGGCGCACCTCGATACGCGAGGTGGTGCTCTTTCCGGCGTTGCGCTCCTAAGCGTTGGCAGCCCGCCGCACGCTTGCGCCGCGCACCGCCGACAGCGTCCGCTGCAGAGCGTCTGCAGCCGGCCGCCGGGAGGCCCGTGGAGGGCATGCTGCGGGCAGCGTCGGGGCCGTTGGTAAACTCTCCATCAGACGTTGCCGATGAGCCTGTTAGTCATCTTTTCGGCCACGCCGACTGAGAATGACCGGCCGGAAATCTAGCGGTCTCTGAAGCGTTACAGCCCTCAGGAGGGAAGCGGCACCATGTTTGAGCGATTTACAGAGCGGGCCCGCCAAGTGGTCGTTCTTGCTCAAGAAGAGGCGCGCACGCTCAAGCACAACTACATCGGCACCGAGCACATTCTGCTTGGCCTTCTCCGCGAGGAGGAGGGTCTCGCGGCGCGGGTGCTCGAGAGCCTGGACATCACCGTGGAGCGCGTGCGCGCCCAGGTTGTCCGCATTGTGGGCTCCGGCGAGGAGGTCACCTCCGGCCAGATCCCCTTCACGCCGCGCGCCAAGAAGGTCTTGGAGCTGGCGCTGCGCGAGGCGCTGTCACTGGGACACAACTACATCGGCACCGAGCACATCCTGCTTGGCTTGGTGCGCGAGAACGAGGGCGTGGCGGCACGCATCCTGGTCGACTTCGATGCCGACTCCGAGAAGATC
>CAJCIJ010000138.1 GCA_903970315.1 Actinomycetota bacterium | reverse complement strand
ACGTCGATGGTCAGGCCGTCGTGAGGGGCCACAACGGCGAACTCCTGCACCTCGGTGCCGAAGTAGTCCACGTGCCGGCTGACGCGTGCATCCGGCGAGATGCGAGTCTGGAACTCATCGCAGGCCTGCCAGAGCGTGGCGGCCGGCCGCACGCGCAGGGCGTTGAGGTTGTCGGTGACCGGGCCACCGTAGCGGTACTCACTTAGGTAACGGATGGTGAAGTGCATGTCCCTCCTGTTGGTCCCTGTCTAGTTCCAGGCCCCCGGCGCGGCAGCGCCGGCAAAATACCGCTCGGCCACATCTTGATCGATCCGGGCGAGCTCCTGCTGGGTGCGCTCACAGATACTCGTGAGCTCGGCGCCGTCGGGAAGTGCCCGGCGCTGAAAGTCAAGGTCGGCGGCCAGACGGCTGACACGCAGCACCGGCGTGGAGTTGCGTGGGCCGGAGTCGGCGGCCGTAAAGGCGGCGTGCAGCGAGTCCACGCAGGCGGCCACGCTGTCGGGATAGGCGCGCTCGAACAGCAGAAAGCGCGCCACGGGGTGGGCGTTGGGTGGCGATGTGACGGCGCGCAGATATGCGTGCAGGCCGCCCACCGCCTTGAGCAGGATCGGCGCATAGCCATCGGCGCGCGGACTGTCCGGGCCGGGCAGTGCGACGCGCAACATCCGCAGCACCATGTCCGAGACCTCGATCAGCCCACCGGCATCCAAAAAGCACTTTGCTTCATCGCGCAGCATCGAGCGTCCCGCGACCCCCCAGATGAGCGCTGTGCGTTCCTTGACGTACTGCGAGGACAGATACGGCCCCGAGGCCGCCGCCCATCCCGGCTGGCCACCGCCGCGGAGGCCCAAGGCAGTGATGTTGATCGCCTCCCACATCTCGGCGCTGATGACATCACGCACCGTGCTTGCCCCGTCCCGGGCCCGCTCGACGCTGGCGAGCATCGAGCCGGGGCGGGCGGCGTCCAAGGTCAGCTGGGCTAGCGCCTCGGTGCCCGTGGGCTGCGTGTCGTCGAAGGCGCCCAGCATCGCCAGCAGCCCACCGGCGCCGAAGGTGACGCTGGGAGAGTCAAAGGCACCGTGGAGCTCGGACTGGAACACAGCCTCCACGGCACGCGCTGTGAACTCTGCCCGCGCCAGGTTACGGCCAAGCCAGTAAAGCTCCCGAGCGATTCGCGCCAACATCAGTCGCTCGCCTGCCCGCTTTGCTGCTTGCTCTGCTGCTGTTGCTGCTGTTGATCGGTCCACTGGCCAAAGCGCAGGTCCGGCAGGTCGGGCAGCTCCTGGGCGGTCGGCTCGGCAAGCGGTGAGACCTGCGGCTCGGAGTCTTCGCCGTCGGCCAGCACCCACGTGTCCTTTGAGCCGCCGCCTTGGGAGGAGTTGACGATCAGCGAGCCCTCTTGCAACGCCACGCGCGTCAGGCCCCCGGGGACGATGTCGATGCGTTCGCCAAAGACGGCAAAGGGACGCAGATCGACGTGGCGGGGATGCAGCGACCCGTCGCCGTCGATGGTGGGCACGGTCGATAGCGACACCAGGTCCTGGGCGATCCACCTGCCGGGGTCTGAACGCAGGACTCCCCGCATATGCTCGATCTCGGCCTCCTCGGCGTTGGGACCGATCAGCACGCCCCGTCCACCCGACTCGCCCGTGGGCTTGACCACCAGGGTGTCCAGCCGGGCGAGCACGTACTCGAGCACTTCGGGGTCCGACAGCAGGTAGGTTTCGACGTTGTGGAGGATGGGCTCCTCCGAGAGATAGAAGCGGATCATGTCCGGAACGAATCTGTAGATCGCCTTGTCGTCGGCCACACCAGTCCCGGGCGCGTTGGCGATCGCCACGTTGCCCGCCCTGTAGGCACGGATCAGGCCCGGCACGCCAAGCAGCGAGTCCGGGCGAAACGACAGCGGGTCGATGAAGCCGTCGTCCAGCCGCCGGTACACCGTGTGTGCCCGCTCCAGGCCCCTGGTTGTGCGCAGATAGAGCATCTCGTCGCGGACGACCAGATCAGACGCTTCCACCAGCTCCACGCCCATCTGGCGCGCCAGAAAGGCGTGCTCGAAGTAGGCGGGATTTGCGGGGCCCGGCGTCCAGACCACCACCGTCGCCTCGCTTGCCGCCGACGGGGCCATGGCGCGCAGCGCGCGCAACAGCAGCTGCGGATAGTGGTCCACGGGGCGCACGGGGTAGCGAGCAAACAGCTCCGGCACCAGCCGCGCCATCGCAGCGCGGTTCTCGAGCACGTAGGACACCCCGGAGGGCACCCGTACGTTGTCCTCCAGCACTCGCCAGGTACCGTCGCGATCGCGCACCAGGTCACAGCCGGCCACGTGCGTATACACGCCCCCGGGCGAGTGAATGTCGTGAACAGCGCGCTCGAAATGCGGGCAGGAAGCGACGAGCAGCCAGGGCACGATCCCTTCGCGAATGATCTCGCGGCCGTGGTAGACGTCGTCAACGAAGTGGTTCAAGGCCCGGATGCGCTGCGCCAAGCCACGCTTGATGGCCACCCATTCGTCGGCCGACAGGATGCGTGGGACGAGATCCAGTGGGAACGGGCGTTCATGCGTGGAGCCTCCGTCCCCCTTGGTCTCAAACGTGATCGCCTGCGCTACGAATATGGCGTCGCGCCGGCGCCCGGCCTCGACCAGGCCGTCTGGCCCAAGGTGCTCCAGCGCGTCCACCAGCGCGCGAGCAACCGGCCGCGGCGTGCCGTCGGGCTCAAAAAGCTCGTCCATGAACCGGGCGTCTGGCTGATAGCCCGCCGTGGCAGACGCCGCTGCCGGTGCAGTCATGCGCAGATCCTTCCGCGGGGATGGCCGAGGCGCCTTGGACACGTGGAGCAATTACACCCCATTGGCGGACGCATATGTCGCAAACACCGCGGTCCGCTTGACTTTGGGTCCCCAAGCTGGCACCCTTGGGTTCGCGCTGCCGAGCACCCAAGCTGGAACGGTAGCCGCACAGTGCCCGCAAGGACGCGCGGCTTTGACTGGACCAGTGGACAGGGATGTTGGAAGCGTGAGCCGACTAGATCGTCGCCTGCCGGCGTAGGACTCACCGGACCCGTTCACTGACATGCACAGCTCAAAGTCAACACTCCCCCCTCGACTGCTGGCTGCAGCGGCAGGCCTGCTGCTTTCGACAGCGCTTCTGGCGGGTGCCGGGGTCACAGACGCCACGGCGGCCATCCCGGTGGCGCGAGCCCACAAGGTCACCCTCAAGGGGGAGCTCTCGGCCGTGGAAGTCTTTACAAGCGTCGACCAAGCAAGTACCAAGTTCACGCTGCGGGTGGGACACACCGACTACCCGGTTGATCTCAGCCAGTCGGTGATCGGTGGCGCCGGGCCCGCCTACGTCGCGGCTCAGAGCTACCCGGCAAACGGGACCAACCCGGTTGGTCGTGAGCTCAACGGGTCCGTGGCGGAAGTCACAGGCAAGCTTGACCCGCGCACCCACCTCTTGACCGCGGAAAAGACCAAGATCGTCCAGCTTGCCGTCACCCGCGGCGTACCCGCCGCCAACCAGAGCTTTTTGGCCGCCGTTGGCCAGTTCCTCCAGACCTACGGCCCGCTGATGTTCGAGGGGCTGATCGGCACGGTGCTGATCTTCATCATCATCGCAATGCGCGGGTCGATGCCACGCGTGGGCAGCAGCCGGATCAAGCCCACCGATGTCAGCGACATCTCCTGGGAGGATATAGCGGGCTGCGACGAGGCCAAGCGCGAACTGCGCGAGGTCACCGAGTTCTTCGCCGACCCCAAGCGCTTTGCAGCAACGGGAGCCCGCGTACCACGCGGATTTCTGCTCACCGGGCCACCCGGCACAGGCAAGACCCTGCTGGCCAAGGCGCTGGCCAAGCAGACCGGCGCGCGCTTTTTCTACCTCTCGGCGTCCAGCCTGAACGAGATCTTCGTGGGCGTCGGCGCCAAGAAACTGCGCAAGCTGTTCGCGGCCGCACGCAAGAGCGCGCCGGCGATCATCTTCCTCGACGAGATCGACGCGGCGGGCAAGAAGCGTGGCATGGACCTGCACGGCGAGGATGACAAGACGCTCAACCAGCTTTTGGTCGAGATGGACGGCTTCACCGAACACGATCAGGTGGTGGTCATCGGTGCCACCAACCGGCCCGAGGCGCTGGACGATGCCCTCATGCGGCCTGGGCGCTTTGATCGTCGTCTTTTCGTTGCCGTGCCCGACCGAGCGGGGCGCGAGCAGATCCTCGGCGTGCACACCCGCCGCAAGCCCCTGTCACCGGAAGTCAGCCTGGCGCGCATAGCGGCGACCACCAGCGGGCTGTCGGGAGCCGATCTTGCCAACCTCTGCAATGAGGCCGCCATCTTTGCCGCGCGTGACTCCCGCGCGGAGATCACCCCCGCGGACTTCTCCCAGGCGTTCAACCGCGTCGCTGTCGGCCACGAGACACGCAAGGTCATCAGCCCAACCGAGAAGCGCATTCTCGCCTTCCACGAGGCAGGTCACGCGGCGGCTGCGATCGTGCTGCCCAACTATCCTGCGCCGGCCAAGGTCACGATCGTCTCCCATGGTGGCGCGCTGGGATTCACGCTGCACATCCCCGATGAGGATCGTTACCTGCAGTCCAAGGAGGACCTGATCGCGGCTCTTCAGGTCCGTCTCGCCGGCCGCGCCGCCGAGACCCTGGTGATCGGCAGCGTATGCACTGGCGCCACCGACGACCTGCAACGCGCCTCGATGCTCACCCGGGAGATGCTCAACCGCTTTGGCATGGGTAGGCAACTGTTGGCAGCCACCCCTGACCAGCCGCTGAGCGAGACCTTCCGCTACGAGCGCGAGCAGGAGCAGGCCAAGCTGCTGGACACCAACATGGAGGCCGTGTGGGAGCTGCTGGTCGAGCACCGTCCGCTGCTTGACATGATCGCCGAACGGCTGCTCGAGGACGAGACGCTGGAGCGCGACGACATCGAGGAGATCGCCGCTGCCTACAGGCAGTGCGCCTCGCCCACCGCCGCACTCACCGCCTGAAACGCGCCGCCAACCGCCGGCGGCCGCTGCCGCCTTTGGGCCGTGGTTGCCCGCCGGGAAAGGCAAGGCGCAGAATCGAACGGTGCACCATCGCCAGCTGGCTACCGAAGGGGCCCGTGTTGTAGGGCAGTCCGTAGCGGCTGAACACCTCGCGCACGCGCGGGGCTATCTCGCGGTAGCGGCTTGACGGCATGTCCGGGAAGAGGTGGTGCTCGACTTGGAACGACAGATTCCCCGCGAGCATGTGGAAGATCGGGCTGCCTTCGACGTTCGCGGCGCCGAGCAGCTGCCGCAGGTACCACCCGCCGGGGCTCTCGTTCGCGGCCTCGGCCTCACTGAACGTGTAGGTCTGGTCGGGGAAATGGCCGCAGACAATGATCGAGTGCGCCCAGGCGTTGCGGATCACGTTTGCCGTGAAGTTCGCCGCCAGAGTCGACCGCCAAGAGCGACGGCCGGACAGCAGCGGAAAGGCAACGTAATCCTTGATGATCTGTTTGCGCGCCTTGGTGGCGATCCCCTTCAACTCTCCCAAATACTGCTCGCGCGGTTTGTCGCCGGCGAGCATCGCGGGGGTATTGAGGTCATACAGTGCAACGCCCCACTCGAAAAAGGCCATCAGCAGCAGGTTGTACAGGGGCTGAAACAGGTACACGGGGTGCCACTCCTGCTCGGGGTCGATCCGCAGCAGCGTGTAGCCGAGATCGCGATCCTTGCCGCGGATGTTGCTGTGCATGTGGTGCACGTAGTTGTGGGCGTGGCGCCAGGACGCAGCCGGCGATGCGTTGTCCCAATCCCAGCTGCGCGAGTTGATGTCCGGATCGTTCATCCAGTCCCACTGGCCGTGCATGACGTTGTGGCCGATCTCCAGGTTCTCGAGGATCTTTGCCACCGACAGCGCCGCCGTTCCCGCCAACCACAAAGGCTTGTGGCGCGAGCCCAGCAGCAGTGCACGAGAGACCAGGACCAGCTGGCGCTGGCGGCGAATCACCGAGCGGATATAGCGCGCGTCACCGGCGCCCAGACGTGCGGTGACGTCGTTGCGGATCGCGTCCAGGTCGCGGCTCAGGTACCCAAGCTGGGTGGCGTCCAGGCGCGCGAGCGGGCCCTCGGAAACCGGTGCGCTAACCGCCATCAGAGGTCAAGCTCGATTGCACCCTCTGGTGCGTTGATGCACGCCCGCAGGTACTCGCCGGGATGACCGTGGACGCGGCCCGTGCGCAGATCCCGCACGCGGCCTGCACGCAGCCGGCACACGCAACTGCGGCAAATGCCCAGTCGGCAGCCGTGGGGTATCTGCACCCCGGCCTGCTCAGCGGCCTGGAGGATTGCCTCCGAACCGTCACTTGACGCCTGCACGCCACTGTTTCGTAGATGGATCGTGCCGCCACGGCCGCGCTTGGCGCCGCGACCATGCCCGCCGGCCTGAAAGCTCTCGGTGTGCAGACGCCTGGGGTCGCCGTCGGCGCGGAAGCGCGCCTCAATCGATTCGCGAAGGCCCGCCGGCGCCGAGACAAACGTCTCGCGTCGGCGCCAATCGGCGCACAGGCGGTCCAGCTCCGCCCCGTTGAGTCTGCCGTCGGTCGCTGTCGCGCGGGAGTAGAGACGGTAGCCGCTATGTGCCGCTGCGAACACGCGCAGCTCTGCGGCGAACATCGCTCGCGTGGCCAAACGCTCGCAGTGGATATGCACGACGTCGGTCAGCCGGCGCGCGGCGGCCAGCGTTCGCAGCATGCTCATAACCGGCGTGATGCCGCTGCCCGCGGTGATGAAAAGCGCTCGTTTTGGCGGCCGCCGGGGCAGCGTAAAGCCACCTTCGACACCGCCCAGTCGCACGGTCGCACCCGGGCTCAGACCGTCGCACAGATAGGGCGAGACCCTGCCTCCCTCCACGCGTCGCGGCGTGACCGAGATACAGCCGTCCTGGCGTCCTGGAGCGGAGGTGAGCGAGTAGGCGCGCCAGTGACACGTGCCTTCAAGCTCGACGCCCAGCCTCAGGTACTGCCCCGGGCTGTGCCCCTGCCACGGCGTCTGCGGCTGAATCACAACGGTCACCGCGTCGGCGGTCTCGCGTCGTATTCGCACGACGCGACCTCGCGTGTCGCCCATGGCCCACAGAGGGGTAAGCAGGCCCACACCCGATACCTCGGAGTCAGCACATGGCAAGGAGAGCGGGAACAGGAGTCTCGGCGACGCCTGGGTGCCAGCCGGTGCCCAGGCGTCAGCGCCGCTTTCAAGCACGGATAACCCGTCTATTGCGCTTCACAAATCCCCGCGACACCTTGACTCCAATTTAGGTCACCATAAATATAGCATCCATAGCTAGGGTCGCTATAAAGATGGCGCCCATGGCGTTGGTACCATGAGTCATGCCGACAGATGGCCCATCCGGCGCCCGAGTGGGCTCCCGCAATGGGTCCCAAGGCGGCGCGACCGAAGCCACGGCCAGGGCGAGTTCCACGCCGAGGCGAACCGGGGCGCCGGGACCGACAGCAGACCTGACCGTCGAGCAGCTTGCGCTGGCCGTGGGGATGTCTGTGCGCAACATCCGGCACCACCACTCCAGGGGCCTGCTGCCGCCACCGGAGGTCCGCAAGCGCGTTGGTTACTACACCGCCGACCACGTGGCGCGACTGCGGCTGATAGCCGACCTACAGGCCGACGGGTTCAACCTGGCCACGATCAAGCGCATGCTCGACGCCTCCAACGGGTCAGCCACCCGGATGCTTGGACTCCGCAACGCGCTGATGGACCCCGCCGACCACGAGAGCTCCGATGTGGTCACCGGGGAGGACATCCGAACTCAGCGCCGAGAGCTCAGCGCGTCGGACCTTGAGCTCGTGCGCAAGCTGGGACTGCTGATCCCTCTGGGCGGTGACCGGTTCGAGCGTGCCAGCCCGGCCCTCGTCAAGGCTTACGAAGAAGTGGTCGCGCTGGGAATCCCTCCGTCGGCGACTCTGGTGCTCGCCGAGCGGCTCCGCCGTGACTGCAAGTCGATTGCGCGTAGGTTTCTGAAGCTCTACACCGATGAGCTCTGGGAGCCCTTCGCCGCCGAAGGCCAGCCGGAGGAGCGCTGGGACGAGATGCTGGCGACCATCGGGACGCTGCGTGCCATCGCCCCGGAGGTGCTACTTGCCATGTTTCATCTCTGTATCGCCGAGGAGTTCGAGGCGACGTCGGCGAAGCTGCTCGACGACCAGGTCAAGCGGTCGCAGGTGGCCGCTCGCGCACGGCAGGCGCCGGCGCAGCCGTCAGGCTAGGACAGGCGCTAGGGACAGCTGATGACGACCCGGGCGGTCGACTTCAGCGTGTGAGTGCCGACCTGCGCTGACGCCGTGTAGCTGTAAGTGCCGTTGAATTCCGCGGCTGTGGGGCCCTGGGTGGCCCCGGATTCCTCGGCGGTGGCCTCGATGAGCGTGCGAAAGACGTGTTTGGTCTTGGCCGACGGGCCGCCGGCTGTCAGGCTGCCGGCTACAAAGGCGGGCGTCCACGTGCCTCGCGGCGTCAATGCCGCCTCGTCAAGCGAGGACTCGGGTTCCGGCAGCGCGTCCTGGATCTCTACCGCGGTTGCCGCCGGTATGTGGGTGGCGCGGACGTAGGCCACGAGGTAGATCGTCTGGGCGGGGCCCGGCTGTTGCGCGGTTGCCGCCCCGACGATCTGCGCGCACTTGGACTTGGAGGTGACCTTGGTGCCGGCGGCGACGAACAGGCGGTCCACACCGAAGCCGATCACAGACAGCGACGGGCCCGTCGCACGATGCCGATGTGCCACGCGGCGCTTGTGTGTGGTCTTGCCGACGCGCTTGGAGGCCGTACCCGCAACTGGTCCGGCAGCGGCTGCCAAAGCGGCTGCCGGAGCGCCCGCGATCAACAGCGCGCCGGCCAGTGCGGCAAGTAAAGACGGGTAGCGGAAAGGCGGGGTCACGGGTTCTGGCATGGCGGCTTGCGCACCGGGCCGGCGAGTATCCCCGGCGCGGTGCGGTGGACCCTACCAGCGGGCAACCGAGGATGGGCGATCCAGGATTCGAACCTGGGACCTCTTCCTTATCAGAGAAGCGCTCTAACCGACTGAGCTAATCGCCCGCGCCCGAGAGTGTAGCTTCGGCCTGTTCGCCGACGGTGCCCTATGCGACCGAGCGGGGCCGCAGGCGCTGCGCCAGCGCGACGGCCTCATCGGGCGAGCCGAACGTCATCTCGGCGCGGTAACCGGCAGCAGCATCGAAACGGACCTTGACCTCGGCGCCCAGCGCGGCTTCCAACGTCTCAGCGATCGCCTGAGCGTTAGCATCTACCTCTGCCCGGTTGCGGTCCAGCGAACCGGTCGGGTGCGGGCCGGCGCCACCGCCGCGCTCTTGGCCCGCGGACGCCAGACCGGCGGGTTGCGGTCCATGGCGCAATCGGTTGGCCTCACGTGCTCGCTCTTCGGTGGCCCGGACCGACCAACCGGCTCGGGTGGCCTGGCGTGCCAGACGACGGCGGGAGGCGTGGTCCTCGGCCATCAGCAACGCCTTGCCGTGACCTTCGGTCAGCGCGCCGCTCTCCAGGAGATCCAGCACGTCGTCGGGCAGCTCAAGCAGGCGCAACAGATTGGAGATCGCGACACGGCTGCGGCCCACCCGCTTGCCGATCTGCTCCCTGGTGAGGCCGAACTCCTCGGCCAGCGCGGCGCACGCTCGCGCCTCCTCGACCGGGCTGAGGTCCTCGCGGGCCATGTTCTCGACCAGCGCGAGCTCGAGCGACTCGGCGTCCCCGGTGGTCCGCACAAGGGCGGGAATCTGCTCCACTCCCGCCAGCTGGGCAGCGCGCCAGCGCCGCTCGCCGGCGATCAACTCGTAACGTCCCGCCACAGGGCGCACCAATACCGGCTGGAGGATGCCCTGCTCCCCAACCGAGCCCGCCAGTGCCTGGAGCGCCTCGTCGTCGAAAGAGCGGCGCGGCTGGCGCGGATTGGGAGAGATCAGCGCAACGGGCAGCTCCCGCACGCCCTCGGAGGCACGCTGGTCAGAAGCCGCCAGGATCGCTGCCAGGCCGCGGCCGATTCCCGGCTTGGGAGTGCTCATCTGCACCCAGCTTCCGGCCGGCGCCACGCCCGGGGCGTTACCCATCCGCGAGCCCAGTGGGTCATCGGGCGACAAGCTCCTTTGCCAGATCCGAATATGCGGTCGCGCCGGCGCACGCCGGGTCGTGCTCGACCACCGGCAGACCGTGACTGGGCGCCTCGCCCACGCGCACGTTGCGCGGGATCACCGTGTCGAACACCAGCTCGGGGAAGTGTCTGCGAACCTCACTCTCAACGTCACGGCCAAGGTGCGTCCGTCCGTCGTGCATGGTCAACAACATGCCCGCAATAGTCAGGCCGGGGTTGAGCTCGCGCTGGACCAAGCCGAGGGTCTCCAGCAGACTGGCAAGTCCCTCCAGGGCAAAATACTCGCTCTGGACCGGGACGATAACCCGCTGCGCCGCCACCAGAGCATTGATTGTGAGCGGCCCCAGGGAGGGCGGGCAGTCGAGCACTATGTAGCTGTAGGAGTCAAGCACCGGCGCCAGCGCCTCCTGTAGACATCGCTCGAACCCGAACCTCCGGGGCAGCTCGATGCTGGCCGCCGCCAGGCCTGCCCCCGACGGCACGAGTGACAGGCCGGGAACCGACGTCTGCACGGTCGCCTCGGCCATCGAGGCGTTACCGCCCAGCACCTCGTAGAGCCCGGGTGCGTGTAGTCGTGAGACGCCCAGTCCCACCGTGGCATTGGCCTGCGGGTCGGCATCGACGAGCAAGGTCGCGTGGCCGGCACGGGCTACGCACGCGCAAACGTTCACCGCAGTGGTCGTCTTGCCTACGCCGCCCTTCTGGTTGGTAATCGCGTAGACCGTGCTCACGGCCGTCACGCTACCGTGACCGGCGGTCGGACGGCGTCAGCGCAGCTGGCCGCCGTCCAGTCACATTCGATGGTCTGGCCGCGAACCATCTCTGCCAAGCGGCCTCTTGGCGGCCATCCCCGCACGCCTCGGGAATCGTTCGGGCGTTGCCCTAACCTTTAGGTAGAGGTGCAGGAATCGTCGCGTGGCCGAAGGAAATGGCTGCACCTGCCGGACACCGACCCGCATGAGGCCCAGGATCTCGGCAGCAGCCATGGCCTGTGCAATCTCCGTCTCTGAGACGCTCCCGCGCCAGTCCACAAGCATTCCGCCGGGCGCCAGCAGCGGCGCTGCGTACTCCAGGACCACAGGTTGGGGAGCCAGTGCTCGAGCCACGACTACTTCCACGGCCGGCGGCGGCCTCCACGCCTCCGCGCGCGTCCAGACCACCTCGGCGTTGCCCAGGGCGGCCTGCGAGCAAAGCCGTCGCAAAAACAGACACCGTTGCGTCTGGCTGTCGAGCAGGTGTACCGAGGCGTCAGGCAGGGCAACGGCCAGCGGCACGCCGGGGAAACCCGCGCCGGAGCCGATATCAACCAGTCTGCGCGCCGCTCGTACCGCCGGGACCTCCAGGGCCACGAGCGAGTCTGCGACGTGCAGGTCGATCACGCCGTCGGCGTCGCGTATCGCCGTCGGGGACCGCGAGTCTGCGAGCACCGCTGAGATAACTGCCGATAACTGGTCTGACTGGGCCGTGTCGAGGCCGTATCGATCGGCGAGCTGCGCCAGACGTTCCACGTGGAACGCTCCGGCTCAGACCGGCGCGACCACCAGGTACCGCTCGGGTTCGGCGCCCTCTGAGTAGGTCTCCACGCCGTCGCGGTCCCGCAGGTGTTCGTGCACTACGCGCCGCTCAAGGGCGGGCATCGTCCTGAGCTCCACAGCGACTCCTGTGCGTAATGCCCGCTCAACCGCCTCGTCGGCCTCTTCGCGAAGCGCCGTCGCTCGGCGCTCGCGGTAGTCCCCGGCGTCGATCACGACGCGTGGGCCGTCGGGCTCTCCCCGCTGCACAATCCTCTGGGCGAGGTGCTGTACGGCTTCGATGGTACGTCCGTGGCGACCGATGAGCAGGCCCAGGTCATCGCCCTCCACACGCCCGGAGAGGGTGCCGTCATCAAACTCGACAGTCACGTCGGCGTCCAGCGCCAACGCTTCGACGATGGCGCCCAGGAGGTCCTCCAGGATTCCCGCTGCCTCGTCCATATCGGGCGTGGCCGGCGCCATCAGCGCCGGCGTCCGGAGCGCCGCTTCTTCTTGCGGCGTGGTGGTGGCGGCGGAACCTCGGCGGCCCCGTTTGAACGCGCGCCAGCCGGAGATTCCTCCGCCGACGACGCGGGCGGTTTGACGCGCTCTCGGATCCCCGCCAGCACGCCGCCGCCGGCTCCGCCATTGCCGGCGGGCGTCTCCGGCTCATGCCGCGCCGCGTCGTCCGTCGGCGCTTTGCGTCCGTCAGTCTTGGGCGCCGCCGCGACGGCCTTTTTGTCCTCGGTGGTCACCTTGGCCGGTTTGGGAGCGGGCATCCGCTGGCGGATGTAGGCGGCCTGTCCCACAGTCCAGATATTCGTCGAGATCCAGTAAACCATCACGCCGGCGGGAAAATTGGCGATGAAGGGGACGAAGATGAACGGCAGGAAGATGGCCATCAACCGCTGGTTTCGGTCCGCGGTGGCCGTCGAGAGCACGCTCGACCCGACCATGGTGACCACGTAGAGCACGATCAGCGCGATCAACCCCGCGCCCGTGGCCTTGGCGGTTAGATCGGGGATGAACAGGAAGCCCGCCGAGTGCGGGTCGACCGAGTTGCAACTGGTCTTTTCGATGTACTTGGTGAGACTCTCCGCGGTCTTGCCGACATGTGCCGCACGCAGCCCGTTGTAGTGGCTGGTCAGCGCCGACCCGCAGATGTGCTTCTTCAGGTCCGACCGCAGCATGTAGAGCAGCGAGATCAGGACCGGGAACTGCAGCAGCAGCGGCAGGCACGAGGCGAATGGGTTGATCTTGTTCTCGCGATAGAACTTCATCAGCTCCTCGCTCTGGCGCTGCTTATCCTCCTTGTACTTCGCCTGGATCGCCTTCATTTCGGGCATGTGCAGCTGCATCGTCCGCATCGACTTGATCTGGCGGACAAACAGCGGGAACAGGACGATCCGGATCACCGCGGTGAGCACGATGATCGACCAGCCCCAACCGGTCGTCAACAGTTCGTGGATATGGACCAGCATCCATTCGAACAGCCTGATCAGCGGCCCAAACGCCTGCTGGATGATGTTCGCCAAGATCATGAGCGGGCGTGATCGACGCGGGGACTGGAGCGGAACAGGGTCTGTGCAGAGACCGGGTCAAAGCCACCGTAGCTGAACGGGTTGCAGCGCAGCAGGCGCCATACGGTCAGCGCCAGGCCCCGCAGCAAGCCGAACTGTGTTATCGCGTCCAGCGCATAGCGCGAGCAGGTGGGCTCGTACTTGCACCGGCGCGGCAGGGCCGGCGACACCACGCGCGAGTAGAGCACGATCGGGGTCCGCGCTGCCGCCACTGCGAGACTGCGCAACGTCACGCCGCGGCCTCGCCGTCGCCCGCAACGGCACCCGGCGAGACCGCCAGGCCGGCCTTGCGCAGCAACTCGACCAACGAAAGCTCCACGGCCGCCAGGCCGTCCTGCTGGGCGACCTCGGCGATACCCGGTCGCGCGACGACCACGATGTCGTAGCCGGTGCCGATCTCCTCGCGGTGGCTCTCAAAGGCAGCACGCAGCAGCCGTTTGACGCGGTTTCGCTCAACCGCGGAGCCGATCTTGCGCGGCACCGAGAGTCCGAGGCGGACTGGCCGGGTGGCGTCACCCCCGAACACGTACACCACCAGGTGGCGGTCTGACTGCGACCGTCCATGACGGTAGGCACGCTCGAACTCCGCCGAGCGCGAGAGACGTCCGGAGCGGGTGCGCTGGGGTGCCATTACGCGCGCGCAGCGCAAGCGGACCGGCCACAGCGGCGCATCTCAGGCCGACAGGCGCTTGCGGCCCTTGGAACGACGGCGCTTTATGACCATGCGCCCCGCGCGGCTGCGCATGCGGGCGCGAAACCCGTGCGCGCGCGCCCGTTTGCGTTTCTTTGGTTGGTAGGTTCGTTTCATGGTGCTCTAAGTAGGGGAGCCCGATCTTAGGGCATTCCTCGCCGCGGCCTCGTCAGTGGGGTTGTGCGCGCCGCGGGACGGTGTGGTTGCGAAGGCCGGCAGACCTGTCGCGGGTTTTCTTCGCCAATTGCGGCCAGGGGCCCGTGAGCAGTGTGTCGCGCCGGATATAGTCGGCGCGCCGGTCACCCGGACCTCGCCAAGGCGCCCGCGCCGAGGCTGCCAAAGGTTGCGTCAATCCCTTGCCCACAGGCGGGCTGTCCCCTTTCGTGAACGCAGAGCTAAAGCACATCCACAGCCAAATCCACTCAGAGCTCGGCGCTGCGGTGGACCAAACGACCTACTCGTTGTGGCTGGAGCCTCTGTGGGTTGAGTCTGCGAGTCGCGACGCCGTCATCTTTTCAGCGCCGACGCAGACACGCGAATGGGTTCAGCAGCGCTACGGCGTCCTGTTGGCGACAGCTGCCGCTGCGGTACTGGGAGGACGGCCGGCGGTCCAGGTGGCGGTCCGTGGGTCCGCCAGCGTGCACGCTGGGGGTTCTCCACAGGATCGTCAACAGGCGCAGGGCGTGGGCGGGACACCTGGGCAAGGCCGGGTGGTGGCGCAGGGCGCCCCAACCGAACTGCGCCCCAACCCACAACTAACCTTCGACAGGTTTGTGATCGGAGAGTCGAACCGGTTGGCCCACGGCGCTTCGTTGAGCTTGGCCGAGGCGCCCGGTGCGAGCTTCAACCCACTGTTCATCTGCGGACCTCCAGGTGTCGGTAAGACACACCTGTTGCACGCAATCGCCAGCTTTGTCAGCGCTCACAACACATCGACTGTGGTTCGCCTAACCGCAAGCGAGCCGTTCACCAACGAGTTTCTGAGCGCGCTCCGAGACGGCAGCACGGAGCGCTTCAAGGCGCGCTTTCGCCACGTGGACGTGCTCCTGGTGGACGACATCCAGTTTCTGCAGCGCAAGGCGCGTACCGAAGAGGAGTTTTTCCACACTTTCAACAACCTCTATTCGATCGGTAGCCAGATCGTCGTGACATCGGACCGGCCACCTCGTGATCTCGGCGGCCTGGAGGATCGGTTGCGGGAGCGTTTTGAGGCCGGGTTGGTCGCAGACATACGGCCGCCCGACCTCACCACACGCGTGGCCATCCTGCGTAAGAAACTCGCCGACCAGTCGGTCGCCTCGGTGGATGCCAGTGTGGTGCAACTGATCGCCGAGCATGTCAGTAGCAGCGTACGAGCCCTGGAGGGCGCGCTGGTGCGAATAGTCGCCTTTGCCTCGCTGACCCAACGACCGGTGACCGAGGAGCTCGCGGGAAAGGTTCTGCGCGGCCTTTACGGAGGCACCCAGCGTCCCGTGACCAAGCCCACCCTTGCGGCAATCCAGTCGGCGACCTGCAGGCACTTCAAGGTCTCCAGCGAGGAATTGCTGTCCGCCAGCCGGGCGCGCGAGGTCGTCTGGCCGCGTCAGGTGGCCATGTACCTGGCGCGCGAGCTCACCTCCGAGTCGCTCCCGTCGATAGGTCGCTCATTCGGAGGCCGTGACCACTCCACCGTCCTCTACGCTTGTCGGCGTGCCCGGGACCGGGTCGAGCGTGACCCCCAGGCCCGGCAGGCCGAGCAGGCTGTGCGGTCCTTGCTAACAGGCCCAGATAGCCCGCCCACACCGCCAACCCCCGGCAACTAAGGCCGACAGATGCTTTCGCGGTGTTTTCCCCAACATTCAACGCCCCTACTACAACGTCCTAGAGAGTTAGTAAGAGTCCATAAGTCAATGTTGGGGTTGTGCTCATGAAATTCACCGTCGTTGCCAGCGAGTTCGCCGTCAAATTGCAAGCGGCGATCCAGATCACGTCCGCCCGCAGCGGCTCGGCGGTGGCAGGTGCGGTGATGGTCGACGTCGCCGACACCGGTGTTGAGTTGCGCGCAACTGACCTCCAGACGAGCGTGCGCGTCCCGCTGGTCGCGCACGACAGCAGCCAGGGCCGCGCTGTGCTGCCGGGACGGCTGCTGCTCGAAGTCGTGAGGATGGCCTCCGGTAACGAGGTCACATGCGAGCTTGCGCCGGCCAGTAATCAGCTCACGGTCCAATCGGGAGCCACAACGGTCCACCTCCAAACCTTGCGCGAGGATGACTTCCCGCCGATACCGGGAGCCGAGGGCGAAGACGTGGCGACCTTCCCAGGCGCCTCGTTTGCCCAGGCGGTGACCCAGGTGACACCGGCAGCCTCTCGGGACGAGACCAGGCCGCTGCTGACGGGTGTCCTGCTGACTGTCGTCAAGGATGAGCTGCGTCTCGTGGCCACGGACTCCTACCGGTTGAGCGTCAAAGAGATAAAGCTCGAGTTCGCGCCGCAAGGAGACTTCGACATGGTTGTGCCTGCGCGGGCGCTCACGGAGGCCGCTCGGTTGACCCAGCAGGAGGGCGCAAGCGAGGTCAGCGTGAAGCGCAACAACAACCAGATCGTGTTCATCATCAACAACATCGTGCTCGCTTCGCGTCTGCTGGAGGGGCACTTCCCCGATTACAAGCAGCTCGTGCCCGACACAGTCGAGCACGAGCTGCACTTCGCGACATCGGAGTTGCTGGACACCGTCCGTCGGGTGGGGCTGGTCGCGCAGAAGAACAACCCACTACGAGTGGGGTTGCGCGAGGGCGAGCTGACGGTCTCGGCCCGCACCCCGGATATAGGCGACGCCTCCGAGACCTTACCCAGTGACTTTCAAGGCGAGGGTTTCGAGATGGGGTTCAACTCCACGTTTCTTCGCGACGGTCTTGAGAGCGCCGATTCGCCGCGGGTGGTCCTGAAGCTGGTCAGTGCGCTGCGCCCCGGGGTGATCGAATCCGACGGCGACTCAGGTGGACGCTTCGTGTACTTG
>CAJCIJ010000137.1 GCA_903970315.1 Actinomycetota bacterium | reverse complement strand
GCCGCGACGACCGTTCAGCCCGGCGCGTAGTCCAGCGCCTGGGCGAGCTGGGGCTGGTGCGCGCGACCCGCCTGTTCTCCGATCAGCCGGCCTGGGTCTTTGCGACGAGGGCAGGGGCGCGCGCAGGAGCAATGGGGTTCGGGGCCTGGAGCCCGCGACCGGGCCTGATGGCCCACGTGGGCGCTGTCAACGAGGTGCGGTTGCACGTTCATGCCAGCGCCCCGGGCGCGACCTGGATCTGCGAGCGCGCATTGGCGCAGATCTGTGACTCCGGCGAGCACCTGCCCGACGGCGTCGTGGAGATCGATGGCCAGCGCCACGCGATCGAGGTCGAGCTGACGGTGAAGTCGCGCAGGCGCGTGGTGGCGATCCTCGACGAGCTGAACGCGACCTACGACGCGACGGTCTACTTCTGCGCGCCGGCGCCGCGCCGCCAACTTGAGCGGTTGGCACAGGACGGCCGCTGGTCAAGCCTGGTGCTGCGCGACCTGCCGGCAGGGAGGCGGTCATTGTGAGCAACGTCCGCCAGGTCCGCGGCATCTTCGGTGCGCAGCGCTCACGCCCATCGCTGATGGACCAATACAACCGCCCGGCGCCGCTGTGGGCCAAGGCCCAGACCGAGTCGGGCTTCGTGATCGGCCGCCGGCTGCGCGGCGAGTCGGCCCTACCGATGGCGGGCAACTTCGCGCTGATCTCCCCAGATCGGCTCTGCCGTCACGTGATCCTCTTCGGCGCCACGGGCTCGGGCAAGACCGAGACCGCCTTGCGCCTGGCCTATGCCGCCGCTGCCACCGGCGACGCCCAGGTTCTCTACCTCGATGGCAAGGGCGACCGGCAGACCGCGCAGCGCTTCTGTGGTCTGATGGAGCTGGCGGGCCGCCAGGCCGTCGTCTTCCCGCACCGCCCCTTTGACGGCTGGCGTGGGGAGCCGCACGAGATCCAGGGACGGCTGCTTGAGATCGTGGACTACTCAAGCGAGGGGCCGGCGGCGTGGTATCGCGACATCGCAAAGACGACGCTGTCGCTGGTCTGCTTTCACCCCGAGGGCCCGCCACGGTCAAGTGGCCAGGCGCTGTCGCGGATGGACCTGGCGGCATTGCGCGCTGCCCACCCAGGGTCAAGCGCGCTGCGCGCGCTGACGGCAGAACACGTCGGCCAGGTGCGCCTTCGCTATGAGGCCCACTTCGCGCACACGCGAGGCCTGCTGGACGGCGACTGGGCCTGGGATGACGTCGACAGCGCCTACGTCCTGCTGGACACCATGGCGCTCAAAGAGGAGGCGCGCTCGCTGGCGCGCTTTCTCTTTGAGGACTTCGCCCACTACTTCACGACGCGCAAGCCTCGGGAGCGCCTGTGCCTGATGATCGTTGATGAGTTCTCTGCACTTGCCCAGGGGACAGGTATGGCAGGGCGCGTGGAGCAGGCCCGTGGTTATCGGACCGCCCTGGTCCTGGCACCCCAGGCGATCGCGGGCATGGGCGATGAGTCAGAGGCCGCCCGGATCACGGCCAGTGCGGAGACGATCATCTGCCACCGCACAAACGACCCGGACTCGATCGCAAAGCTCGCCGGCACACACAGAGCGCTTGAGTACTCAACCCAGTTTGACTACGAGGGGGCCACGGGTCGTGGCACAGGCCGGATGCAGCACCAGCTCAAGGTTGACCCCAACGAGGTGCGCCAGCTTGCGGCAGGAGAGGCCTTTGTGATCGCGCGGGGCCTTGCGATGAAGCTGAGAGTCCAGCGCGCGCCGCAGACCGCCGGCCACTTGCCCGCCATCCAGTCCCCAAAGCACCCGTTGGCGCCCGGCCCGAAAAGGGCAATCGATGTCGGCTACTGAGGGCTCATATACGCGTTGAAGGATTACGTGCCTTTTGGCACAAGCAGCTTTGATGGGAGTAAGGCAATCGGCCCAGGTTCTCCCGGGCCATGAATAGGAGTTGGCAATGCGAAAGGACTCATACAAAGACAGATACTCCTGGGACGCGCTGGGGCTCTATGCGCTGACGTTGGCATTTGAGATCCCGGTGATCGCAGTCAGGCTGCTGGTCGTCTGGATCGTGATGAGCGCCGCCTTGGCGCTGCTGGGGTTCAGTACCGAAGGATTGGTGCCCAACCTGATCCTCTGCCTAAGCTTCTACACGGTGGCAGCGTCGCTATTGGCGATGTTCAGACCGTGGGGGACGGGGCACTGGTGGCGGGAATGCTCGGGCGGAAGAGAGCCGTCAGAGCGCGAGCGCCTGGCCTACGAGCAGGCATTCGTGGCGCTTCAGGAGAACAGCCCTGTGGCGCTGACTGAGCCGTCTGACTGGTTTGTGGTCGACAACGCCCAGCCAGACGCATCGGTGCTGGGCGACTCGCTGATGCTCTCCTCGGGGCTGCTTGCGACCGCCGCCCTCAAGCCCGTGCTCGCACACGAGCTGGGCCACCTGCGAAACAAGGACGGGCGGCTATCGGCAGCGCTGAACAGGCTGGTGATCAGGACGCCGTCGCAGGTCGCTGAAGGGCGGAACAAGCCCGGCGTGGCCGGCGTCGGCGTCGGCGCAGCTGGCCCCCGAGGCGCAAAGCCAGGCAGCGACCCGGTGATCGACGCCGCGGTGCCGATGGCGGGCATTGCGGCGACGTTCGTGTTCTTTGCCGTGATGGCGTTTCGCTGGGCGGTGAGGTTCGCCAAGGGTGGCCTTGGGTTACGGATGCTCGGCGAGCTCTGGTGTGCCTACTGGCGCCAGCGCGAGTATGGGGCTGACGCCTACGCCGCTGCCCTGGGCCAGGGGCATGAGCTTGCTCAGTTCCTGGAGGTGCATGCCCTGAACAACGATCATCCGGTGCCGTTTCTGTGGAAGTCAGATCAGACCCACCCGCCGACCGAGCTGCGCATCGACAGGCTGATGAAGGCGGCGGCAGAACCGGCTGGCGTCAGATCGGTGCTGGTAGCGCAGAGCACGGGCCCTGGTCAAGCGCTCAGGGTCGCTTGGAGGTTGTTCAGGGGGTCGTGGAGATCGCTTGACAAGACCCCGCGTCTGCGCTTGGAATGGCAGTCAAGTCCGGGCGGGCAAGGTCTGCCCGCCCGGAGTGCGGACCAGGAGGGAGGGGGGCGGTCGTGAGACGGGGGCTTTCAGTCCGCGCCGACAGCCAGGGCCAGGGGCGCGTCGAGGCCTGTGACCTGACGCCGGAGGCCGTGGAGCTCGTGGCGCGCCGCGTCATCGCGTTGCTCGACGCCCGCGAGGTCGGCCCGGATGCCGGAGGAGACCCAGGAGCGGTGGCGCATCCGGCGGGGGAGGGTGGCCGTCGGTTGCTCGACCCAGTGGCGCTCGCTTCACAGCTTGGCCTCACACGCGCGTGGGTGTATGAGCACGCCGAGGAGCTTGGGGTGATCCGGGTTGGCAACGGCCCGCGGGCGCGGCTGCGGTTTGACCTGGACCGGGCGATGGCCTACTGCCGGGGGATCGAGGCCGACCAGGCGCCCGATCACGCCGGAGCCCGCCAGCCACAGCCTCGTAGTCGCCCGCAGCGTCTGGAGCCACAGCAGTGGCCGGAGGCCGGCTCG
>CAJCIJ010000136.1 GCA_903970315.1 Actinomycetota bacterium | reverse complement strand
TGACAAGACCGCATACCGCTACGCACTGGTCGGTATCGGTGCGGCGCTGGGGCTCTTTCTGATTGGCGCCAGCGTCATCGCCGCCGTGGGGCACACCGTGCCCGCCGAACTGTGGACCGTCGGGACTGCGCTCGGCGGCGGTCTGCTGGGCGTTCTGGTCCCGTCGCCGAAGGCGACGCCGCCCACGCCGGGGGTCAAGGCGGCGGCCGAACTGCACGCGGTGCAGGATGCACTCAAGGAAGCCACCGCGCACGCTGCGCTAGGGACCGCCCGGCCCGGTTGGCCCGGCCAGGCCGGCACTGTTACCGCGGCGCTCCCCGCCGCCGTCAGCGAAGCGGTCAGGCACGTGCGGGTCACCGCCAACCCCGAGCAGGCCGCCGACGTGGTCGCAAACGGGTTGGCCGGCGACTCGGTGCTCCAGACACTGGCCAAGGAGTACGAGGCCAAGGCCGCACAGTTCGGCGCGCCGGGCGAGTCGCCGGGACTGGCAGTCGGCGCCCCGGCCGCTGCTTTAACCCCTGCCGACCGAGCGGCCTCAGCGCACGTCTACCGCGCAGCTGCCAAAGCCCTGCGCAAGCCCAAGACGGCCAGACTGGCCGAAGGTGCGGCGAAGTCGGCGCCGGACGGACAGGCGCAGAACAAGGACTACTTCACCAAGCTGGTCCCGCCCACGATCGTCTTCGTGGTCGCGCTGGCGCTGGGCACACTGCTTTCGGTCGGGACGTTTCACCCGCGACACGCCTTTGTACAGACGACTTTGCACGAGGGCACAGCTCTGATCGCACTGGCCATCGCCGCGGGCGGCTCGGTCGTCGGTGTGCTAGCGCCATCGCCCGGCCAGAAGCCCGCCAACGCGGGCTGAGGCTCGCCGCTGACTTTGGCGGCTGACGTTCGCGTCGCGCTCAGTGACTGACCGCGGCGGCACCCAGCTCGCTCACCAGACGGTCTTCGTAGAAGCGCTGGAGCGTAAACGGGGCGATCAGGTCCGGAGTGCGGCCCGTGGCCACCAGCTGCGCCATGGTCTTTCCCACGATCGGCGCCGCCTTGAAGCCGTAGGTGCCCCAGCCGGCACTCACGTGGAAGTTCTCGACCTCGGTGACCCCCAGGATTGGGCTGTAGTCCGGTGAGATGTCGCACAGGCCTGCCCAGGAGCGCAGGACGCGCGCGTACTGGAGTTGGGGGAACAGCTCGAGCGTGTGGCGGCTGAGCTCCTGCAGGAAGTTCAGCGTGCCCTTCATACGGTAGGTCGTCCACGGTTCGATCTCGGCGCCCATCACGAACTCGCCCCGGTCTGACTGCGACAGGTATGCGTGCATCTGCGACGACACGATCACCACGTCCAGCAGGGGCTTTACGGGCTCGGTCACACACGCTTGAAGGATGTGCGTCGTGATTGGCAGCTCGACACCGGCCATGGCACACACCAGCGTGCTCCAGCCCGCAACCGCGCTCACGACCTGGCCCGCCCGGACATGGCCGCGGTTGGTGTGCACGCCCTGGACCCGGCCGTCGGCCACTTCCAGGCCCGTCACCTCCGTGTAGGGGTGGATCTCGACGCCTGCCCGGTCGGCGCCACGCGCAAAGCCCCAAACGACGGCGTCGTGGCGGATGATCCCGCCGGGGGGGTGATAGAGCGCTCCCTGGATCGGATAGGTGACATCCGGCGAGACGTTCAAAGCCGGGCACAGCCGCTTGACCTCGTCGGTGTACACAAGGCGGGAATCGATGCCGTTGATCCGGTTGACCTCGGCGCGGTTTGCCATGACCAGCATTGCGCGGTCTGAATGGGCCAGCGTCAGATGGCCGCACTGACTGAAGAGCAGGTTGAAGCCAAGCTCCAGCGACAGGCGCTCATAGAGCTTCAGGCTCGCGTCGTAGAAGCGCGCACCCTCCGGCGTCTTGTAGTTGGAGCGCAGGATCGTCGTGTTGCGCCCCGCGGCCCCGGAGCCGATATAGCCCTGCTCGAGAACCGCCACGTTCCTCACACCCAGTTGGCCCAGGTAGTAGGCGGTCGCCAGGCCGTGTGCGCCGCCACCGACAATGACCACGTCGTAGCTGTCTCGCAGGTCGCCGGCGCCGCGCCACATACGGCGCTTGCGCAACAGGTCACGCATCGCTGGGCTGCCCGTGGTCAGCGAGCGCTTCCAGCCCCGCCGGCCCGCCACCGATCGCCTCAGCGGCGTCGGTGGCCACCTGCCAGAGGTACTCACCCAGCGCCCAGCCCGCGAGCAGCAGCAGGCCGTCGGCGCGGTCGCGCAGCACATAGCCCGGGGTGCGCGCGATAGACCCCGGCGCAAACCCGCCAACCCCCATCTGCACCGGCCGGGTGTTGATCGAGCAGAAGCGCGCCAGGCACTCGCCGGCCGCCGGCCCCACCAGCGCGATTGCCACCAGGCCGCACGTCAGATCCAGGGTCGCCACATCGGCCTCCGGTCCGCCGGCTGACGCCGTGTCGACCGCGGCCCGAGCCGTGTCGGCATCCTCGGCGAGCACGAGTACGCGTGTGGGCGTCACAGCACACCACCACAGTCCCAATGCCTCGGTCCCACGGCCGGGCGCGGGTGGATCCGCCATTCCGGCCGCACCCATCACGGCGCCGAGCGCCGCCGGCCGGCCCGTGATCTGGAGCTTGGTCATGTGGGAGCGGTCCACGACGGCCACGCTCTCGCGCATGCTCTGGGCTTCGATGGTGCGGCCGCCGTCAAAGCGCGTCGCCACGTTCCAGCCGGCCCGCGCCACGAAGACTGCACCCGCTGCAGACGCAGGGCTCTCCGCCGGCGTGCGCGCGAGCACCGCCGGGTCCGCTGCAACCGGAGTCAGGAAGGCCAGGGCGTTCACGACCGCACCAGTTCGCCCGCGGGGTCATAGAAGGGCGCGGTCATGACCGACGCGGTCAACTCGGTCCCGCCGTCGGATATCGACAGCTCTGCGCCGTCGGTGGCAAGGCTTGCGGGTACCCACGCCATGCCGATCACCTCTCCCAGCTGCCGCGAGCGCCGCGCGCTCGTGACCTGTCCGGCAACGGTGCCGGCGGCGTCGAGCACGACAGCGCCCTCGGTCGGGACGTGGCCGTTTGCCAGCGTGAAGCCCACCAGGACGCTCTGCTGCTCAGAGCCGGCAAACCGCGAAAGGGCGGACTTACCGATGAAAGGCGCCTCCTTGTCGAGCTTGACCGCCCAAGCCATGCCCGCGCCGTAGGGGGTTGACTCCGAGTCGGTGTCCTGACCGACGATCAGATGCTGTTTCTCCAGGCGCAGCACCCGCTGGGCCTCCAGCCCGAAGGGGCGAACCGGTACGGGCGAGCCGGCAAGCACAGCGTCCCAGAGGTGGCGGCCAAGCGCCGACGGGCAGTGGATCTCATAGGAGAGCTCGCCCACGAATCCGATTCTGATCAGCAGCGCCGGCACGCCCGCGACACGCGCCTGCACGGCGTCCAGGTACTTGAACGCCTGCGGCGAGCAGTCGGCGTCCGTATGCGTCTCCAGGACTTTCCGCGCGTCGGGCCCGGCGAGGTTTACCGCCGCCAAGGCCTGGGTCACGTCCGTGAGCACCACGTCCATGCCCCAGTCGGCAAGCCACCAGGAAAACCACTGCTCGGCGGCGCCCGCGCCGGCCGACGTCGTGGTCACGTAGAACGCGTCCTCGGTGAGCCTGCACACGGTGCCGTCGTCCATGATCCGCCCCGCGTCGGAGGCCAGCAGGCCGTAGCGGACGCGCCCGGGCGCAAGGTCAGAGAGACGGTTGGGGTAAAGGCGGTCAAGAAACGCCCCTGCGTCGCCGCCTGTCACGAGCAGCTTGCCCAGGGTGGAGACGTCGATCAGGCCCGCCGCCTCGTGCACGGCCTGGACCTCGCCCTCGGCGTCGCCGTAGTCATAAGGCCGGTGCCAGTCGCCGGCCCAGCGGATCGTCGCGCCCAGCTCGCGATGGCGCGCTTGGATCGCCGAGCGCTTGACCGGCTCCCAGGGCCGACCTGCCAGCAGTCCCAGTGGCACAGTCGATGCCGGCGGGCGTGCCGTGGTGGT
>CAJCIJ010000135.1 GCA_903970315.1 Actinomycetota bacterium | reverse complement strand
CGTGGCGCTGGTGGTGCTGGAGGTCGTGCTCGACGTCGTAGTCGTGGTGGTCGTTCCCCCGGTGACCTTCAGCTGCTTTTCCTCGGTCAGTTCGGGCGTGTCGAGGTTGTCGGTGTGAATGCGCTCGACGATCTTGAATTCGCCGCCGTGCTCGAAGACATGCTTGATCTGCGTCTTGAGTCCCTCGGGTTCGGTGACTTCAGCGCGTTCGGTTTCGGCCCCGTTCTCGAATTCCCATTTGACACTCAGCGCATCGGCCTGAAGCACTTCCGAGGAGAGCGTCAGTTCGGTGCCGACACCGACAGAGGAGACTTCGACGCCCTTGATCGTGGCTTTCGGCGGCGTGGCCGTGGCCGAGGGACAGCCCGTGCCGTGGGGCCCGTACTCGACGACTCGGGGCTCGACGTGTTCGGAGTGGGTGCTGGTGTCCAGTACAAACAGCGTGCCGTCGCTGCCGGCAGCCACCAGCGGCGCGACGGACGGCCCCACATCGCACCGTTCACCCACGGGGTTGTGCCCGCCGGTCCAACCGAGCTCGTTGGTCAACGTGGATCCATCGCCGCCTTCGCTCCAGCCAAAGGCCACGGCTCCCCCGTTCAGGCTCCCGGGTTCCGGGTGGCCTTCAACCGTCTCGTCGTCTTCCCGGATGCCCGCATCAGCGTAGATACGTCCTTCTCGTTCGCTTGCTCCCTGGACAAAGGCCATGCCGGCCCCGTACTCCGCTTGACGTCCCGGCATGACCACGAGCGGTGATTCCACCGGCTGCTCGAGGGTCGGGTAGTCGGTCACAAGCTTGGGCTTGGGCGCCGCGTCTCCGAAGTCCTGCTCGGACGGCAGTTCCCAGATGCCTCCGTAGGTCTGCACGTAGACCTTCCCGCTGGACGAGACGACTGGCGAGCTGACGGGAAGGGCGCCTTCCCCGCCGAGTTCCTTGGCTTCTTCGCAGGTCCCAACGCCTTCTTCGGTTTCTTCCTGTTCGGTGGTGCATTCGGTCTCGTTTTCATACCGCGGGCCCAGTGTGTCCTTGTCTGGGCCGGTCACATGTACGGCTTGCACGACCATGTGGGTGACGCCTTCGGTCGGTTCGGTCACTCCGAGGATCAGCACGTCGCCCGTCTTTGGGTCAAAGGCGATGCCCGACGGTTCCAGTAGCGGCGTGCCGCGCGTTTCCGATTCGGCCCCGAGCACGCCGGGCCCGACGAGCAGCCCATGTTCGCCGGTACCGGTGGCCGGTTCCAGGACCTTACCGTTGGGTTCGGTGTCAAACGCGTACAGTCCGCCGGCCACGACGTCTTCTTCGTCTATCGCCGCTTCCGAGCGGCGCGTGAAAAGCGCCAGCGCATACATCACATGGTTGGTGGAATCGACGGCGATCCCCTCAAGCCCCGCCGATTTGGTCAAAAACGGCGAGAAGTGGACGGTCTGGGCGAGGGCCTGACCTTCTTCTTCGCCTTCCAGTTCGAGCTCCTGGATGCGGTAGATGTGGCTGCTGACGTCGTCGCCGACGAACACCCGGTTGTCGGTGGGATCGACCCCGAACGCAAAGGCTTCGCGTTCGGCGAAGTCGAACTTGCCGAGCGCCGTGCCTTCTTCGCCGAAGCTCGCGATCTGACCGTAACTGGAGGGGGTTGCCGACGCACTGGCGGCGCACGCCCCGCACAGAGCGAGCGCGGCGGCGAGAGCCAACAGGCCGCGTGTAAACATGTTGTGTTGACTGATCACGGTCTGTTGGTGGGCGGTCCTTGGCAGCGAACTCGCCCCGAGGAGGTCATCCCACCGGGAAGGGTGCCCCAGTGGGCGCGCCGCTTTGTAACCAATCGGTGAAGGCCCGTTGACGGGCTAGCGTCGCCAGGGGTCGCGCGATCCGGGCGCGCCACGACGCCAGGGCCGTTCTTGCTCGGACACGGTCGCAGTGGCGACGGGCAGGCGCCTGCCGCCCCGTGGCCGGCGACGTGCGATTGTCGCCCCGGCAAAGGCGGCGAGCACGACCAGGCCGAGGATGTACTCCGGCGGCAGCTCGTGTTCGGAGGAGTTGTAGGCCACCGCCTGGTTTCCGACGCTCTCGATGGCTTCCTCGGACTCCTCTTCGCGTTCCACGGCCTCGACGGGCGAGGTCACCGCGGATGTCCCGCTGGGCGGCGTGGGGCGCGCGGGCGTCGGCAGCGGTGGCGGCACGAACGCGAAGATCACCGATGGGGGTATGGCGGGCACGAAGAAGGCACGCGCCGGATGAACGGGCGGCCTGGGGACTTCCGGTGTGGGCGCAGCCGGTGGCAGCACCACGATCGGCGGGGTAGCCGCGGGCTTGGGCTGTTCGGCCACCGGGGGCGGTTGTTCGAGGTGCAGCAGCTTTGGCCTGATCTGCGGTTCGGTCAGGGGCACCGTGCCGCATGGACGCCGGACGCTGCCGGCCTGCACGGTGACGGTCAGCGACGACGACAGCCCGCCGGCCTTGATGCTCACCACCGTTGTGCCCTTGTTGTAGGCGCAGAAGAGATCCGAGCGGCTGTGTTCGGGGTTTTCCTGGATCGCTTCGCCCTTGGAGTTCAGTTCGATTGCGTCGGCTTCGGCGGAGTGTTCGTCGCGCTGTACGAAGTTGCCGATGTCGGGTTTTGAGGAGCTGAAGGAGTATTCGGGCAGGATGCCCTCCGGGCATTTGACGCCCAGGCAGCGGGCGGGGATCGGAATGTAGGCGCCGGTGTCCGGGCTGCGTTCCTCGTTGACCGAGCGGTTACCGGCGCGCGGGCGGCGTGCCAGGCCGGCGAAGGAGGCGACCTCGCTGCGCCGCAACAGGGTGCCGCGCTTGGCTTCCAAGGCCAGTTCTTCGATGTTGGGGATCAGGTGTACTTCGACTTCGGCGCGGTTGGTTTCCCTGCTGCGCGTGGCCATCTTGACTTCGCCCAGCAGGAAGCCGCTGGCGCCGATGAAGTCGCCGGAGCTTTCGGCCGTGTAGCGGACGTATCCCAGCGTGCCCGAGCCGAACGTGGGGATCGATTCCCCGCAGGCCGCCAGCGTGCCGTGGACGTCTTCTTCGGGCGAGTCGTAGAAGTACGCCGAGGCGCTCGCGCGAAGGGCCGTTGCCGGGCAGCCCGATCCACCTTCTTCGGAGCCGCTGACCAGGATCTGCGCGACCTTCTTGGCCGCTTCGCCGCCGCCGCGGATCTGGGCTGCCAGGTCGGCGTTGCCGACCACGATCGCAGGGGTCTGCGCGGTCCTTGCCGCCTGAAGTTGTTCGGCAAGCCAGCTGCGCTGGCCGGCATCGACTTCGCCGGAGTCGTCGAGCACCACCACGCGCACCGTGCCGGCGGCTCCTTCGGAATCAAAGGCATAGTAGGCGCACTGCTGGCCGTCGGTAACGTCGCACTGCCCGCGTTGAGCCGCCGAGAGGTCCCCGGCGACAGGGGTCAGGCCGGGGGAGGGCCTTTCCGTGCCCACCGGCGCAGGCCGTTCGGTGAACGCTTCCTCAAAGGTCTGCTCGTCGCCTTCGCGCGCGGGATGATTGTTCAGTTCCTCGGGCGCAATCGCGGCAAAGGCGGGGATCGGGCTGTCGCTGAGCAGTTCGTCGTAGCGATCCAGCTCGCGCGCGAACGGAAACGCCACGGTCGCGGACGCAGTGGTTTCGCCAGTGCTCAGCCGCGGCCCGGTGTACAGGAAGGCCCGCGCGCCGGCGACTTCCGAAGCCCGCTTCAACGCGGACGACAACCACACGTCCGGGCCGGTCTTGGCCTTGGCGCTGTCGGCGCACGGCGCCGCGCACTGTGCGTTACCTCCGATCGCAAAGGTGGCGTTGGCGGCGCCGCTGGAGATCGGTGCGGTCCCCTCACCCGGCGGAGCGCTCGATTCGGCCGGGTAGCGCTCAATGTCGGCCGTGTCCAACGCACCATGTGCGGCTTCGTCGATGAACCCGCCGACAGCCCAGCCCTGCGTGCCGCTTTCATTCATGAGCACGGCCGAGACCGGGTCGGGCTGATGCGGGGTGTCATAGAAGGTGTAGGAGCCCGGTGGTTCCTTGGCGTCGTTGAGTTCATGCTCCTCGTCGCTCCAGCCGGTGGCCGTCTGGCGGATCACGTGACCTTCCCCGTAGCCTGCGCTGTACGGGTAGGCGCCGATGAACGTCGGCGGCGAGCCCACGGGCGCCGGCAGTGGGCTTTCGATTTCATAGGTGCGCGGGACGCTGCCCGAGGCGATCGCGCGCAGTGCGCCGCCTTCGCGAAAGAGGGCTAGCGAGCCCGGCTCGCCGACTCCTGGCAGGGGGGTGGGAACGGCCTGCCATGCAGCGCCGGCCGACGAGCGCTCAAAGAGCACCCCCCCGAGCCCTTGGCCAGACCGGCCGCCGGCGATGAACGCTGCGCCGCCGTCGGGCAGCCCAGCCACCGCCCAGGGGACGTTCTGTCCCATGGCAGCGGCGGCGCCTGCATCGACGTGCCAGCCAGAGCCTTCGTTCACCAGCAGCCCGCCGACGTAGGAGCTCTGGCTTGGGTCGGGCAAGACGTGGTAGGCGGCGATCGCCTCGGACCCCGCGAACGCGATCGAGGTGAAGTTGGCCCCGGCGAGTTCGCTGGGCAGGGTTTCCTGGGTCCAGCTCTTGCCGTAGCGCAGCAGCACGCCTCCCTGGCCCACCGCGTACCCACGCGACGGTTCGCTGGGGTCAAAGGCGATCCCCAGCAGGTTGCCCCGGAAGTTGCGCGGTGCCGCGGGGTCGGGTTCCCAGAGGTCGTCTTCTGAGCGCCACAGCCACATCGCCCCTTCGTCGCCGACGGCGTAGGCGCGGCTTGCGGTCGGCCAGGCAACCGCTCGTAGCCGTGGCTTTTCCACCCGCTGCCCGGGCCCGAACAGGCTTTCCGGCAGCCAGCCCTTGCCGGGCGCATACCGGGCCACCTCGCCCTCGTCGCCCACCGCAAGCGCTTCGCTTGTGAGCGCGCCAACCGGGGCTTCCGGCTGCGGCGCCACCGCCACAAGCGCCCGGCTGAAGGTCACCGGCCACGGCTGCAGGCGGCTGGCTTGCGGGTCAAGCGTCAGGTGCACGGGCAAGAACTCCTGGCCAAGCCAACCCTCGTGCGCGGTGGAGAAGGCCGCCCCGTAGGCGCCGCCGACGTCGCTTGAACCAGTGGAACCCCCAAGCGCGAGCACGCGCCTGTACGCGTCGCCTTCCAGGCGCAGGCTGACCCCGTCGGCAAAGCCCGTGATCACGCGTTCGCCAAAGGGCTTGCGCGCTTCCTGCCCGGGCGTCGCCCAGGCGATGCTCCGCGATTCGGCGCCCGGCAGCGATTCGGGCAGTTCGCGTTCGCACGGCAGCGTGCCCGCGGGCGACCCTTCGCGCAGCCGGCACCAGCTGGCGGCCACCCTGCCGCTGTTGGGGGTGTGTTCGGGCTTGAAGTACATCGTCGCCGGCGTGTGCACGTCGGTGCGTTCGCCGTCGATCCAGACCCCTTCGCCGGTGACCGTGAGCACCTGGGCGCGGGCATTGGCGACCGTGAACGCCTTCTGTTCGACCACCGCCGGAGAGCCGTTGGGCACGGGAATGGTGAGTGGGTAGGTGTGCACGGGCCCGGTGCCTCCGTGCACTGCGACCGGCTGCCAGGTGGTCGGTTGGCCTCCTTCGCCGAGCACCCGCCTGAACAGGCCCACGGCGCCCGCGGGGTACCCTTCGGGCAGTTCGGCGATCAGCCAGGCGTTGGCGGGCGAGCTGGCGCCGATCCCAAGCACACGAAAGCCTTCGTCGCCGGAGCCGTGTGTGGCTTCGGGGATTTCGATCGGCTCGCTTGTCCAGTGGCTGCCGCTCCAGTAGAGGACCCGGTGTTCGACCACCGAGCTCCTCATGCTCACGGGAACCGCCAGCGCACCGGCGACACCGCCGGCTTCTTCCAGGGGCGCGATCAGCGGCGACCGTTCTTCGCCCAGCAGGGCTTCGCCTTCGGCCAGCGCCGCTTCGCCGGACACGGGCAACTTGACTTCCTCAAACGCGCCACCGGGATTGCGCACAAGCAGGACCTGGCGCCGTGTCGAGGACGATTCGGTGCCTTCGGCCGGCGCCGTGCCGGCCAGCAAACCACTGCCGTCGGCTGTCAGCTGGCCGGCCAAGAGGCTGGTGCGGCCGGCGACCTGGTCGGCGTCAAAGCCGGTCAGCGGCTGGCCGGCGGCGTTCTGGAAGCCGGGGCCAAGCGACCAGCCCGAACCTTCCGCGTAACGCACCAGTACCGGCGCCCCGGTGCCGTTCTCATCGGCGGTGCCGATACCCCAGGTCTCATCCGGCGCCTCTGCCGGCGAGGCGCCGATCATGGTTACG
>CAJCIJ010000134.1 GCA_903970315.1 Actinomycetota bacterium | reverse complement strand
GGCCACGCCGCGCTGGTAGGTCGCAGCACAGAAGCCCGCCATGTCCCCGACGACGCCGCCTCCCAGGGCGACCACGTGATCGGCCCGGGTCATGCCCGCCGCTGCCAGGGCACTCCAGACAGATTCGGCGCTGCCAACGGTCTTGTGAGACTCGCCCGCAGGTACCGTCACCAGACCCGACAGATCGCCAAGCCGGTCGGCGTACAGCGGGGCGACGTGCTCGTCTGTGACGCAGAACGGGCGCGAGTGGGAACGCGCCAGTGGCCAGACCGCGGCGGCGTCGGCGCCTGACGCGATCAGCCCGTGACCGACTAGGACCGGGTACTCGCCCGACGCCGAGACCGCCCAAAGCGCGCGCGTCCCCGAAGGCGCGCGCGACAGCGCGGCCAGGGCCGCCAGCGGGCGGGCGCCAACCGAGGGACCGCTAGCCGGCAAGGTGGCGTCGGCCAGCGACTCATAGATCGGCCGGCGCCCGGCATGCAGAGCAAAGAACGCGTCCTTGTCGCCCGCCAGCGGTCGCTGCGTGCCCGCGCCGCGTACGCGTTCCCAGGCCGTCTGGGGATCGACATCCAAGAAGGCCACCAGATGATCAGCCAGGGCGTCACGGACCGCCGCCGAGACCACGCTGCCACCCCCGAGAGCCACCACCGACCCCGGGCGGGCGTCGGCGAGCAGCTCGAGCACAAGCGCCTGCTCGTGCTCGCGAAACCCGGCCTCGCCGTCGGCGGCAAATGCGGCGGCGATCGAACGCCCCATGCGCTCTTCAAGCAGCCGGTCGGAATCCAGCGCGTTCGTGCCCAGCGCGGCTGCCACCTCGCGGGCTGCCGTCGACTTGCCCGACCCCATGAAGCCGATGAAGACCAGCGCGCGAGCAGGCACTGGCACCGCCTGCGCCGCTACCGCTGGCGCCGCCACTGGATTCGCTGCTCGTAGGCGCGCACGGCCCCAACCACGTCGTCGATGTGATCGCCACCGAACTTCTCCCTGTAGGCGTTGGCCAGCACGAACGCCACCATCGCCTCGGCGACGACCCCCGCGGCGGGAACCGTGCAGGAGTCGGTGCGCTCGCGCAGCGCCTGAGCGGGCTCGTGCGTTGCGATGTCCACCGAGCGAAGCGGCTGGGTGAGCGTGGGCAGGGGCTTCATCGCGCCGCACACAATCAGAGGCTGGCCCGTGGTCATCCCCCCCTCCAGGCCGCCCGAACGGTTGGTCTCTCGCCAGTAGCCGCGCTCGGCGGAGTAGAAGATCTCGTCGTGCGCCTGTGAACCCGGCACGCCCGCGATGTCGAAGGCCTCGCCGATCGTGACTCCCTTGACGGCCTGAATCGAGCACAGCGCCATGGCCAGGCGCCCATCCAGGCGCTCCAGCCAAGAGACGTGCGAGCCAAGCCCCGGGGTGCACCCGAACGCCTGTACCTCAAAGACGCCGCCCAGCGACTCGTTGGCCTTGCGTAGGGCATCGATCTCGGCGACCATCTCATCGGTGGCGGTCGCGTCAAGGCAGCGCACCGGCGAGGCATCCACCGCGTCGAAGTCCTCGAGCGTCAGCGGGCGCGAGGGTGCGGGGGCACGCACGGAAGCAACCTGGATCACGTGCGAGCGGATCTCGACGCCAACGGCCGACAGCAGCGCCTTGCACACCGCACCGCCGGCAACGCGCGCGGCGGTCTCGCGCGCAGAGGCACGCTCGAGCACGTTACGCACGTCGGTGAGGCCGTATTTGTGCACGCCAACCAGATCGGCGTGGCCCGGCCGCGGCAGATGAACCTCCTCGATCTCATCTGCCACCGGCCATGGGTTCATGCGCTGCTCCCAGTTGGCGTAATCGCGGTTGGTCACCTGGAGGGCGATCGGGCTGCCAAGCGTGCGACCGTGACGCAGGCCCGCCGTGACCTCGGCGCGGTCGGACTCGATCTTCATGCGCCCGCCACGGCCGTGGCCGAGCTGGCGCCGCGCGAGGTCTGCGTCGATGCACGCCTGGTCAAGCTCCAGCCCTGCGGGCAGGCCCTCAACGATGCACGTCAGCCCCGGGCCGTGTGACTCGCCGGCGGTTGTAAGCGTAAGCCCCATGTGTGGGGTCAGCTTACCCGGCGCCTGGCGGCGCCATGGCCCGGGCTATACCGCTACGGTGACCTGGCTGACGAGCGTCAGACGGACCAGATAGGTGACTGTCTGCCCGTCGGCCTCGGCGAACTGAAGTTCCTCGGGCACGAGCGTGGTCAGCTTGAAGGCTTCGCACTGCGTCGAGCTCGGAAGGCAGCTGGCGGGTCCGTTGAGGATCGGGGGATTGGCGGCGTTGAAGGAGAACGTGGCCGTCCCGTCCGGGGCCGCCGGCTTTTCTGTGTCGGAGGCGATGGTGGCGCTCTTGAGCACAATCACCGGGTCTGCCTTGCTCGGGAGGGGCTGGCCGATCTTCACGTTCTTATAGGCGGTCAGATGTGGGGTTTCGCCGGAGTTGGCGGGCGCCGGCCCAATCTCCACCGTGACGCGATACTCGGTGCGGGTCTTGGGCTTGACCGGTGCCGCCGGGGCGGGGGTCGATCCGCCGGCATGCGTCGGAGCGGGCGGGGTCGTCTTCGGCGCAGCTGCGGGCGTCGAAGCCGCCGGCGTTGAGGTGGACGCCTTGGGGGTGGCCGGTTTGGCTGCCGGCTTGGCCTTGGGAGCGGGCAGCGTCTTGAAGGGATTGAGCAGCTTGCCGTGGTGCTGGTAGGTGGTTCCGTAGGTGGTCTCAGCCGCCGCAGCGTTTGGGTTGGCAGCCGGCGCTGCGGTCACAGCCGGACCTGAGCTGGTGGGGTGCGTGGTCGCGGTAACAGGAGCACTCGACGGCGCGGTGGCTTCCGAGCTTGAGCCACCCAGCTTGGCGTAGCCGACTGCGCCCACGAGCAGCAGCAGAGCCAACCCCACGAGCACGCGCAGCCGGGGATCGACCAAATCCGCCTTGATTGAGTTCAGCAGGTCCCTCATCCGACTGCCTTGATCGTGGCCGGGGTTGCCGCTGAAGTTGACGAGCTCGAAGAGGCCGGCGTGGCCGACCCCGCCGGCGTGGGCTGTGCTGTGGCCCCGCTGGGCAGGGCTGCCGTCGCGGGCAGGACGTACGCGCTGGCCGTGATCGTGCCCGTCAGTTCTTCACTGCCGGCCTTTGACCCGGCCGTGGGGCCGTCCGATGTGGCCTGAACCGGCGTCAGGCTGAGCGCCTGGATCGTCATCAGCCGGCCGGTGACTTCGATGTTACCCGTGGGCATCTGCACTGCGAAGCCCTGGAGCGTGTTCAAAAGGTCATACAGACGGGTGAAGCTTCCGGTGAATGTGAAGGTGAACGGCACCGACTTGAAAGCGCCGCTGGTTGCCGCTGCCGCTGCCGCTGCCGCGGCGGACGACGAGGAACTCGTTGCGCTGGGAGAAAAGGTGGAGAATTCGACGTGATGCTCCCCTGTCGCAGCGTCGAGTTCGTACAGCAGCGCGGGGGTCTGCGCGGTGGTCGGAACAGCCTTGCCTATGGACACGATCGCCGCGTACGCTTCGGCGAAGCGCTTCTGGCCACTCTGCGCCTGGGACAGTTCTTGCTGGGCGCTTTGCAGCTTCTGGCGCGCGGATGAGATCTGGGCGTTGGCGGCCGCAATCTTCTTGCGCTCCGGGGAGACGAACTTCACCCAACCGACCCCGAGGATCAGCAGCGCGAGCACGCCGACTATGACCATGCGGTCGCGGGAGG
>CAJCIJ010000133.1 GCA_903970315.1 Actinomycetota bacterium | reverse complement strand
CGCGATTGCAGGCGTCAGCGACACGTGGTTTGGCAGATGCGCCGAAAGGTAGATGCCCGCCACGAGCACCAGGCCCAGCGAAAGCATCCCCAGCGCCGTGACGGGTGGCAGCTGCCGCTCGTTCATCCCGATGCAAGCTTGGTCATGATCACGAGCGTGGCCACCTGCATCAGGCCCGTGGCCCCCGCCGTGTAGATGAACCGCTTCATCAGCCGCTCGATCACCGTGGGATCGGGCCTTGGCTTCTTCAGCTCCGTCAGCACCGCGATGTTGGCCGGCTCCAGCAGCCCAAGAGCGATCACGGCCATGATGCCGACCACGATGAAGCTCGCCACCACCCAGCCATGCAGCGAGTAGCTGGTCTGGTTGGTACCGAGGAACGTCGACAGCTGCCAGCCCGATACCAGCGTCACGGTCACGACCGTGGGCATGATCAGCACCATCTTGGGCATCAGGCGCGTGGTGAACTCGACTCGGGCGGGGATCGAGAGCTTGCCCATGATCGGCCCCAGCACGAAGCCCAAGAACAGGTCGATCACCGTCCAAGCGGCGCCCCCGACGACGTGCAAGAACTCAAGCGGCCACAGTTCGTCTACGGCGACGCCGGCTATCAGCAGGCCAAGGACTGCTGCCACGATCGGTAGGCCCGCGCGCGGGACGATCTGGAAGTCCGGCCGCGCAATGGCCCCGCGGACATCGTGCCCCGCGACGGCCCCAGGTTCAGAGACGGCGACGTGAGCCATGGCGGGAATCTAATACAAGCCCGGACGGATTGTTGGGCAGGCCCCGGGGGGCTCGTCGGGCACGTCGCGGAGGGCCCTCGGAGCAAGCCGCGGGGGGGCGGGTCCGGGAGACTCCGGTCAGCCGGCGATGATCGCCGAGTGCCCGATCGCGGCGCCCGCGGAGTCCAGCGCCTGCACCTCGACGTAGGCCTCTGCGGGGGTTTTCACCGCGGTCTCAAAGCCACTCTTTGATGCGTGCGCCACGGCTTTGAGGTCCGAGCGCGAGGAGCCGCCCAGCACCTCCCACGCCGCGACCTTCGTGGCCCCGTTCCAGCTGGCATAAACGGTCAGACCGTGGCCGGCGCTTTCGGCGGCGATGGCAGGGGGGGCCGTGGGCGTGCCGCTCCACTGAAAACGGTAGACGCGATAGGAGTCGGCGTGTTCGTTCTTGTGTGACGGGATCGCTTCGGTGGGCATGTGCGCGTCGTAGATCATTTCGCCCGCTGGATTGAACTCGCTGAAGTACGGTTCGCCGCCCCAGCCCACAAACCAGTCGCCGTTGGGCAGCAGCTGGACGTTGCCCTGGCTTGAGGCCTGCAACGGGCGCGGATGGACGAATTCGGCGACCTCGGTGTCGGTGTTGGCCTGCACATCCAGGTTGACCACCAGCGCCCGCGACTGGGAGTGCGTCGTAAAGGGCGATCCGCCGTTGTCAAAGATGCTGATGTCGCCATCCGGCAGGGTTTCCGCGTCGTGCTGGTAGGCCGTTTCGCTTCCCGGGCCCATGGTCACGGTCGAGTGCTTGCCGCCGGCCGTCGTCGTGATCTGCCCGGTCCTGTCGTCGATCAGGTAGAGCTGCGATGTGTTGCGCCCCGAGAGCAACGTGGTGCCGTCGGGGCGTCGATCGACGGTGTTCAGGTGCAAATAGTCCCAGGGCCATTCCGCCGAGACGTGGTTTGGGGACGCGTAGGATTCGCTCAGCGCCACGTGGTCGACGCCGGTCCATTCACGCCGGACCAGCCCGGTCTTGAGGTCCAGTTCCTGGAAGCTCGTGTCGGTAACGTCGCCTTCGCGCGGGCCTCCGCCGGAGGTCAGGTCGCAGTGGATCGTGTTGAACACGGTCAGCACCGCCGTGTTGTTGGGGGCGATCTCAAAGACATGTAGATCGGCCTTGTAGCCGTTGCCCGGCACCACGTGCATGATCGGTTCATAGGAGCTGTTGGCGACGACCTCTTCACCCAGGCCAAAGCCGTTCTGGGGGATGTACCCCTGCCACCAGGTGAGCACTTCTTCGCCGTCCAGCGTCTGAACCTGGAGGTTGGTCGAGTAGACGTTTTCAGGCAGTGGATCGATCCAGACCAGCTGACCGTCGGGTTCGATGATCATCGGCCCAGCCTGGCCGGGCCCGGTGTAGGGCCCCAGGAACATGTCCCCGCCGGCTTGTGCTTCGGGCGTGGAGTGCGTGACATCGATGTCCGGCGGGTGCAGTTCTGGCGCGGAGTGAAAGCTCTGATAGGCGCCCGGGGTGAGCGCAGTCTTTGCGCTGGGGCCCAGTTCGGTGATGGCGTCGGGGTAGTCGACGGTGAACTGGTAGCTGAACTCCTTGGCGCCCGAGCCTGCCGCCACCTGGCCGCTTACCTGGACCCGCTCTCCGGAGTCAAAGGGGCGTTCGGGCACGAAGCTCGCACCATCGCCCTGGGAGTAGGGGAGCAGATGGCCACCGTGCACGCCCGTAAAGGAGCCGGTCACCGTGACATGGCTGATCTCCGACGCGGGCACCCCCAACAGGCTGATCTGGGTGTGCGGGGAGGCATCGTAGGAGGCGGGCAGCGGCGAGACTGTCAGGTCTGAGCCGGGAAGCAGCGCCGAGGCATTGAGCCTGGCGGGGATGCACCGTGCTTTGGACGCCCCACCCGTGGGCATCGGCTCGCCCGAGATGCGCGATCCCGCGGCGACAAGCGTGCCTATGCTCGAGACGACGACGACTACAGCTCCACCGGCCAGCAGCCGCCGCAGCGGCCGGGGGTCGCGTGTCATGGCCTGCCTCGCTTCAGGTTCATCGCCTCCGCAGCAGTGGTCTGACCACGGGTCGCTAACGTGGTCCTAACAGGACACAAACCTAACCCAAGGCAGCGTCGGACGTCGCACTCCCGGCCTGCCATCAACGCCCTGATCCCAGCGAAACGACCAACCAACAGGCCTCCCGCAGCCGGCCCAAGCGCCTGTCTGCGGTCGTCGGCGCGACCGGCACCGGCTCTAGGACGGCTCGGCGCGGCTTGCCTGCAGGGCCGCCAGCGCCCCGTCGATGACCCTGCCAACGAAGGTGTCGCGGTCGTTGGCATGGGGCACCGGCTGGTCGGGCACAGCGACCTCCAGAAACTCACACAGCGGCCCCCAGCCTTCCTTGATGTCCCACACCAGCAGCCGGTCCGCGGGAACCGACCGCTTGACCTCCTCGTTGTGGGCCACGAACGCATCGATCATCTGCTCGGGCAGCGCGTGCCCGGCGGCAAATGTGCCCTTCGGGCCCCAGAACATGCGCTCCACCAGCGCGGTGTAGCGCGCCCAGCGCGGGTCCACCAGGCCTCGGGCGCTGGAGAGCAGGTGCACCAGGTTCTCCCCGTGGCCCATGTTCCAGACGGTCTCGCGGAAGCTCGGCTCCCACTCTGCGGGATCGCGCACGCTCAGCAGCACCTTGGCATCGGGGTACTGCTCCATCAGCTCACGCCAGAAATAGCCGCCGGGCCAGTCCACGGTCGCCTGGAAGCCGTCGAAGATCTGCGGCCAGTCGACGTCCCCGTCGATTGCGCGGTCCCAGACGGGCACCGAGTCCAGATCGGCGAGGATGTTCACCCAGTGGTAACAGGGCGCAAAGCCCAAGATCTCAAGCGCCTCCTTCTGGCTCAGCGTGCCCGTCCGCGGCATGCCTGCTCCGATCAGCCTCATAGCGTTCTCACGTCCTTTCTTGCCTGGACCGGGCTCCCGGTGCGTCCCCGGGGTTCCGGTGCGTCTTGCTGTCAGCCGCCGATCCTATGGGGATCTGCGGCGCGCAACTGCGCTCGTTTGCCATCTTCTGGCTGTTCGGTCGTGTATCTTGCCGCTCGCGTCAAGCTATCCAGACAAGCCCCCACCCCAGCCGGAATCCCGCCCGGAGCCGCCGCAATGCAGGTGACCGCAGTGGGGCCGTCATGAGTGCCGAGCCGCAACGCCTTGCGCATGCCGCCAGTAGGCAGTCGGCGGCATCCAACGGGGTGCCTGCCGACCCACACGCGCCCGCGATCGCGGGCTTGGCGCTGGCCCACCCGGAGACCTCGCTGACCCAGCACGAGGTGCTGGCGCTGCTGGGCCTGCTAGACGACGAGTTCGCGTTAGGGGTTTTCGGTCGCTGCGGCGTGGAGCGTCGCCGGCTGCATCTGGACGACCAGATGCTGGCCACCACGCTGCAGGGGCGCACCGATACGGTCGAGCAGGAGCTGATGAAACTGGCGGTGCAGGCCGTCGAGGGACTCCGGCTCGACCCGTCGGAGATCGGCACTGTTCTGACATCGAGCCTCTACTCACTCGGTTGCCCCACGCTGGCACACCGGTTGATCGAGCATTTCGGCATGGACGCGAGCACCGACAAGTACCACGTGCTGGGTGTCGGTTGCGCCAGCGCCGTGCCCCTGATCCGGCTGATCGGTCCGGCGCTTGCGATGCGGCCCGGCAAGAAGGTGCTGGTGGTGGCCGCCGAGAGCATGAGCGGCCTGTTGTGTGCGGCGACCGACGAGGACCCCCGCAGCAAGACCGTGGGGTCGGCAATCTTCGGCGACGGCTGCGCCGCGATGCTGCTTGACAACGATGTCTCGGCCGCCGGGCCGCGCGTGCTGGACTCGCGCGTGCACCAGATCCCGGGGACGCTTGGGGCGGTGACCATCGACGTGACCGCCGACGACAGCTACCTGGGCCTTGTGCGCGAGCTGCCCTACATCGCCGGCGAACATCTCCGCGGGCTCGTCGATGACTTCCTGGCCGACAACCGCCTGACGGCGCACATGGTTGACCACTGGCTGATTCACCCCGGTGGCAAGCGCATAGTGGAATGCGCCCAGGAGGCGCTGGCACTCGACGACGAGGCTCTCCGCGTCAGCTACGACGTGCTTGCCAACTTCGGAAACGTCGGCACGCCGTCGATCTTCTACGTGCTACACGAGACCATCGCCCAACGCCAGCCGCGCAGCGGCCAGCTGGGCCTGGCGGTCACGATCGGTCCGGGCGTCAGCGTCGGGCTGATGCTGCTGCGCTGGTAGTACCGGCCCCGCGGCGCCCCGCTACGGTGCCCGCAGTGCGTGGTGGGCAATGCCCGTAGTATCAGGGGCGTGAGCGCCGACCGGGAGTTCGACATCGTCCTGTTCGGCGCCAGCGGCTTCGTGGGCCGTCTCTGCGCCGAGTATCTCGCGACAGCGGCCACACCAGAGGCGCGGATCGCGCTGGCGGGCCGGTCCTCCTCGCGCCTGGCGGCCGTCAAGGATGCCCTTGGGCCTGCGGCGGCGGCCTGGCCCGTGCTGGTGGCCGACACCGGCGACGCCGACGCGATGTCAGACCTTGCCAAGCGCACGCGCGTGGTGGCAACCACGGTGGGTCCATATCGCCTCTACGGCAGATCGCTGGCGCAGGCGTGTGCGACAGAGGGGACCCACTACGCCGACCTCAGCGGCGAGGTCCTGTTCATGCGCGAGAGCATCGACAGCTTCGATGAGGCCGCCCAGGCCAGTGGCGCGCGCATCGTGCACAGCTGCGGTTTTGACTCGATCCCGTCGGATCTGGGTGTGCTGCTCCTGCACGAGGCGGTGGCCGCCGACGGAGAGGGCACGCTGGGGGAGACGACCTTCGTCGTACGCGCGCTGCGCGGCGGCGTCAGCGGGGGCACGATTGCATCGCTGAAGAGCACACTGGACGCCGCGCGTAGCGACGGCCGGCTTGCGCAGTTACTGCTTGACCCCTACGCCCTGAGTCCCGACCGCGACCAGGAGCCGCGGCTGACAAGCGAGCAGGACATGACCCGACCCGAGCGCGACGACGAGCTTGACATGTGGCTCGCCCCGTTTGTCATGGGACGCATCAACACGCGCGTCGTGCGGCGCTCAAACGCCCTTGCCGACTGGGCCTACGGCCGCGAGTTTCGCTACCGCGAGGTCATGGGCTTCAGCTCGGGACCGCTCGGTGCTGTGCAGGCCGGCGGCCTGGCGGCGGGCATCGGTGCCCTGGAGCTCGGACTCTCGACTGGGCCCGTGCGGTCGGTGCTCGACAAGGTGTTGCCCTCGCCAGGCCAGGGCCCCGGCAAGCGCATGCGCGAGCGCGGCTTCTTTCGCATCGACATCCACACGCGCACATCGACTGGCGCCCGCTACGTGTGCCAGGTGGCCGCCAAGGGCGATCCCGGCTACAAGGCTACGGCGGTGATGTTCGGCCAGGCCGGCCTGTGCCTTGCATTTGACTCAGACGCCCTGCCCAAGCGCGCGGGGGTGCTCACGCCGGCCACCGCAATGGGCGATGTCCTGGTTGCGCGGCTGCGCGCCGCCGGCCAGACGTTTGACGTGCAGCGAATCAGCTGAGCGCGCCGGTCAGCAGGTCGCGCGGCCGCCGGGCACAATCGCCCAAACTCGATACGCCGGCTCAAGATATGTGGCTCAGACGCCGATACGGGTGCCGTCAACGTGGTCGCACAGACGGTCTGGACGACTGGTCGTGCGAGCCCGGACAGGTCACCGATGAGCGTCACGCAATACCCCGCAAGCTGGTACCCCGATCCCAACCTTCCGCCCGGTTCGCTGCGGTGGTGGGATGGCAGTCAGTGGACGCAGCACATCCACGTGGCGCCCACGGTCCAGCATGTGCCACCGACGACGGGCGCCGCGTCCATGGCTGTCACAGCGCCCGTGGCGGCCACTACCGCCACTCCCGGTTATGGTGCCCCTGCCTACGCAGCCGGCGCGGGCGCGGCGGTCCACCCGGCAACACTCGGTGCAACGGGTCCGGCCCAGTCTGCACCGCAGAGCGCCTCAGCGTTACTGCTTGACGCCAACCCCAAGAGCCTGACAGCCATCGGCGTGGTGGCGGCTTACCTGCTGATCGCGGTGACGACTGGGGTCGTCCTCCTGGGAATCTTTCCGGTCCTGCTCTCCATCCGTGCACTTCGGCGCGGTGAGCAGCTTGCGCCCGTGGCGATGGCCGCGGCGGCGCTGGCCGTGTTCGTGGCCCTGTCGTCTGTGCCGCACCACTGACGGGGCCACCCTCCATGCTTGGCGACTGCCCGGGGGAGTAGCGGCATGGACGCCATCAGCGTGCCTGTCGGCGGCCAGCCGACGGGGGCGATAACACAGGACTCGGCCGCTGCTTCGGCCGCGGTTGAGACCCAGCCGGGAGCGGGTGTGCTCGTTGGCCCTTCCTGCGAGAACTGCGGCCGCGATGCGCAGGACAGCGTGGTTGCCAACAACACGCTCCTGTGCACCGGCTGCAGGGGCCGCCACAGACTCGTCGCCGCCGTAACCACGGTTGTCAGCTGGGCGCTGACTTTGGCGATGCTCTGGTACTTCATCCCGCGCGTCGTGGCGATCACAACGCACCAGACTTTCCTGGGCGCGGCGCGTCACGGGCTGACTGGCACGGAGTTGCTGGGGTTCTATCTCGGCCTCGTGGTGGGGGTGATCGTGCACGAGGGTGCGCACGCGGTTTGCGCCCGCGGCTTTGGGCTGGACGTGAGCACCGTGGCGCTCGGGGCCGGGCCCGTTCTGTTCCAGGTGAAGCTTGGCGGCACTCGCGTGTCGGTCCATCTGATGCCACTGGCCGGTATGACCGGGTGGCGGCCCGGGGAGACACAGATGGACGGCAACATGCGTGCCGCGGTCGCCTTTGCCGGGCCACTCTCAAACCTGCTGCTCGCCGGTGTGCTCCTGGCCGCGCGGTCCTATGCGCCAGCTATCGCGACTGCAGCGGCGGGGGGCAACCTGCTGCTGTTCGCCGAGAACCTCCTGCCAAGACCGGCGGGCATGGGCTCGCGCGTTGGCACCGACGGCTGGCAGATGATGAAGAACCTGACGCGCTCCTACTGGGCTACGGCTCACACGCGCAGGCTGGAACTGGCCGAGCGTTGCCGGCTGCTCTTGCTGGAGGGACGTGGTGCCCAGGTGTTCGACCACCTGCGCGGCGAGATCGACCGGGCGGGCGGCGACTACCCGGATGCCGAGGCGATGCTGGCGATGTTCCTGCTGCACGAGGGACGGCGCCAGGAAGATCTCGATGAGGGATTTCTGCGCTCCGGGCGCCTGGCCTATGACAAGCGCGCCTTCCCGAATCTGCGGGGCATGGCGCTCAACAACAGGGCTTGGCGGCTGGCCGTGGGCGGCTGGCCGGAGTACATGCCAGACGCCGAGTGGGCCGCTCGCGAGGCGCTGCGGATCATCCCCAACAACCCCGCTGTCCTGGGCACTCTGGCGCTGGTGCTGGTGCGGCTGGGTCGCTTTGATGAGGCCGAGGCGATCATTCACAACGTCACCGCCCGGCAGCGCAAGGCGCTTGCGCGTGCCAAGGGCCCGGCGCGCGACCAGCTGGCCAAGGCGGTGGCATCCGAGCACTGCATCACGGCCCTGCTCTACGCTCGCACGGGCCGCGTTGACGCCGCTGCCGGCGAGCTTGAGCGGGCGCGCGAGCTCCACAGCGACTGCCTGCTGGTCCCCGAGCTCGATCAGCTGCTGGCGCTGCCATCGCAGCCGTCAGTAGTCGCGCCGGCCGCGGATGTAGCGGCGGTCCGGCAGGGGCGGGCTGTGAGGACCCTGCCGCTGGTATGGGCATTGCCGATTTTCGTCGAGGTCGCCACGGCGCTTGGGCTGGCGGGGCTGGCCGTCTACATGGTTCTCACCGGACACGCCCCCGCGACGGCTACTCACGGCGGCCTGCTGAGCTTCCACGTCGATCCGGGCGCACTTGTGGGTGTGCTGGGGGTGGTTGCGGTCTTCGTTGTCTGCCTGTGCCTCACGCTGTCAGTGGCGCTGGCGCCGCCGCCCCCGACCTACCTGCCCGGGGGGACTGTGAGACGGCTGGTGGCGCAGTGTGGCGCGGTCCTGGTGCTCGTGTTCGTGACGCCCCTGGCACTGGCCCCCGCGGTCCTGGTCTACGTCCACGGTGGCTCGCTCAGGCCCGCCGCGCTGATCTGGGCAGTGCCCGTGATCGGCACCGTCCTGGCCGCCGATTTCGGGGCGGTCCGGCTGTTGACGGCAGGTCCCCTGCGCATTGGGCTGCGCGACCTCCGAGCAGTGGGCGCGCTCGCGCTGGTGGGGGTCAGCGCACCGTTTCTGGTCGGCGTGGTGATCTCGCCGGCAACGGCCGGCCAGCAGCGGATCAGGTGGAACCACTTCTGGGTGGCCGACGCCACCGGGTTTGACCGTACGGTCACTGGTGTGAGCTGCTGGCAGGGGCCACGCTGCTCGGTGGCCATCGCCAACACCGATCTGGGGACGGGCCGCCAGGCAATCGAAGTTGCCCAGACGCACGACAATGGCCAGACCTGGTCGCCGGTGGTGTCGCCCGCGGTGCACGCAATCGGACTGGGCGCCACCAACGACATCTCATGCACTTCCGCCGGGAGCTGTTTGGTCATGGCCGGTGCGCAACAGCTGGCGACCGATGCGGCGGGCCGGGTGACGGGGCAGGTGGTCAGGAGCCGCGGCAGGGTGTCCAGCGACGACCTCGTATGTCCCACCGCTGAGGACTGCTTTGCCCAGGCAGACAGCACGGTCAAGTTCTCACGCGATCGCGGCCTGCGCTGGAGCAGGCCCGTGACGTTGCCGGGCTTGCGCGCAGAAGCGGGCGCACTGGCCGGCTTGACGTGCGCCGGCTCCTCGGTGTGCTGGGCGTTTGGCAGCGATGGCCGACACGGGCTTGTCGATGTGACCACCGACGGGGGCGCTGCGTGGGCTCGCCAGGCCAGCGATCGCGCCCTGTTGAACGTGGGGTCGATGAGCTGTCCCACCCAGACCGCTTGTTACGCGGTTGGCCCAACCCTGGGCCAGGCCGGCTCCGGTCGCCACGCGGTGTCGGTCGCAGCAGTGCTGCGTAGCCGCAACCTGGGTGCCACGTGGACGGTGGTGGACACGCTGCCCGCGCAGTCGCTGGATCCGCAGATCGCCTGTTCGAGCGCCACGACCTGCCTTCTGCTCGGCACCACCTTCTCGGCTGGGCCGGCTGCCCGCACCTCCACGTACGCGCTCGTCACAGGTGACGGTGGCGCCCACTGGACGGCGCGCCCGCTGGCCACACAGGGCGCTCTGCCGGTGCGCGGCACTCTGGCGTGCACCGACCGGTTGCAATGTGCGTTCGCTGCCATTGGACCCGAAGGTGCGCTGCTGGTGTCCAACGCAGACGGCGCCGGCACCTGGTCTGCTCACCCTGTCGAGTGAGCCGGCGCCCGCGGCGTCCGATCACGGCGCTGTGTGCCAGCATCGGTGGATGCGATTCGCCGCAGCCTCCGCGCGCCCGACCGCTGACGACAACGACCGCTACAAGTGGATTGCGCTCTCCAACGTGACCCTGGGCGTGCTGCTGGCCACGCTGGACGGCTCGATCACGCTGATTGCAATGCCGGACATCTTCCGCGGCATCCACCTGGACCCGCTGCAGCCGGCAAACAGCTTCTACCTGCTGTGGATGATCCTCGGCTTTCTGGTCGTCTCAAGCGTCCTGATCGTCAGCCTGGGCCGCCTTGGGGACATGTTTGGCCGCGTGAAGATGTACAACCTCGGCTTCGTCATCTACACCGTGGCCTCGCTGTTTTTGACCGTGGACTGGCTTGACGGTCGCTCCGGGGCGATGTACCTGATCGGCTTTCGCGTCGTGCAGGGCGTGGGCGCGGCATTCCTGCTGGCCAACGCGGCGGCGATCATCACCGACGCCTTCCCGGTCCACCAGCGAGGCATGGCCCTGGGGATCAACAACATCGTGGGCGTCAGCGGCATGTTCGTGGGCCTTGTGCTCGGCGGCATCCTCGCCCCGATCGACTGGCGCCTGGTCTTCCTGATCTCGGTGCCCGTGGGTCTGTTTGGGACGGTCTGGGCCTACCTGAAGCTCCAGGAGCGCAGCAAGCCGCGTCCGGCACGGATCGACTGGCCCGGCAACATCTCCTTCGCCCTGGGGCTGATCTTGATCATGGTCTCGGTCACCTACGGGATTCGCCCCTACGGCCACGACACAACCGGCTGGGGGAGTCCGCGCGTGCTCGCGCTGCTGGCCGCCGGCACAGCCTTCCTGGCGGCCTTTTTGGTGATCGAGCGCTACGCCAAGGCGCCCATGTTCCGCCTGCAGCTGTTCCGCATCCGCGCCTTTACCTTCGGGACCCTCTCGACGTTCCTGTCGGCGATCGCGCGCGGCGGGCTGATGTTCATGCTGATCATCTGGCTGCAGGGCATCTGGCTTCCCCAGCACGGCTACAACTTCACCGAAACGCCGCTGTGGGCGGGCATCTACATGCTGCCGCTGACGCTTGGCATGCTCCTGGTGGGCCCGGCCTCCGGGTACTTGTCGGACCGCTTTGGCTCGCGCTGGTTTGCCACGGGCGGCATGATCGGCAGCGCGACGAGCTTCCTGCTGCTCGCCCTGTTGCCCACCGACTTCCCGTACGTGCTCTTCGCACTGGTGCTCTTCCTTCAGGGGGCCTCGATGGGGATGTTCGCCTCCCCGAACCGCGCTGCGGTGATGAACAGCCTGCCGACGGCTGAGCGGGGGGCGGGAGGGGGGATGAACCAGACCTTCCAGAACTCCGCCCAGGTGCTGTCCATCGGCATCTTCTTCACGCTGATGATCATCGGCCTGGCCTCCAGCCTCCCGGCGACGATGGCTGCCGGCCTGACCGCTCACGGCGTCAGCGGCGTCGCGGCGCAGCGAATCGCCCACCTGCCCCCGGTGTCGATCCTGTTCGCGGCGTTTCTTGGCTACAACCCCCTTGCGCACCTGGCCGGCCCGCATGTGCTCGCTTCGCTGTCGGCGACCAACTACGCCACGATCACGGGCCGCTCGTTCTTTGCGCATCTGATCTCGCCGTCGTTTCGGACGGGTCTGCACGAGGCGTTTGCGTTTGCGATCGGCGCCTGCCTGATCGCCGCTGTGGCGTCGCTGGCGCGCGGTGGGCGGTCAGCGGCTGCGACGGTGGTCGCGGTCGGCCCGCTGGCGCGCGAGCGCCGTGCTGCGATTCAGCAGTAACGCCGGCCGTGCTCGGGGCCCCGCGGGCAGCCCGCGTGCTATCAGCCCCATGGCGAGCAACGCGGCGGCCCCGACTGCCCAGTAGAACCATTCGGCTTCGCCTCCAGATTCTCCGATCGCAGCGACGGGCCGCAGCGTAAAGGCCGACTGGCTGGCGTGCTTGCGCACCTCTTCGCGGCGCTTGGCCGCCGCTGGACTCTGCGCAAAGCCGCCGGCACCCGGCGGTATCGGCTCCACCGGTGGCGTCGCCGCCGAGAGGATCGTGGGGGGCGAGGTGAAGTTTTCCAGCGGCGGCGGCACCGGCAAGGGGGTTGCCACGGGCGCCGCCACGTGCGCGGTGACGTGCGGCGCCGGCGACGGGAGCGGCGGTATGGCGAGCAGCGCCGCGGGCAGCGTGTTGCCCAGAGACGTCTGCAGCTTGCCCACGCCGGCGCCTTCATTCGGGGCGGTCGTGCGCGCGGTGCGGACGTGGATGACTTCGCCGACGCCCACCCGCGCAACGGTCCCGCACGGCGACCCCACGCCGCCCGGTGCGACGGTGACGGGCAGCGAGTAGCTGTATAGGCCGGCCGTGACCGAAACCGTGGTGGTGCCCGCGTTGTAGGCGCAGAACAGGCCCGAGGTCGCCGATGCAATCGGGTGCCCCTTTTCTTCGAGCTTGGGCAGCGGCGAGCCGGCTGCGATCGGTTCGACGAACGTGCCTATGGTCGGTTCGGAGCTTGAAAACGTGTAGCTGGGCAGCACGCACGAGCTGCACTTCGACGACGGGATTTCGACGTAGTTGCTGTAGCCGGGGAACAGCGGGTTTTCGCCCACCCGGGTGGCGAGGGTTCCCGCGGGTCGTCTTCCTACGGCTTCGAACTGCAGGGTCAGACTGCGGGTCACGCTCAGCCCGTTGACCGGCTTCAGTGCAAGCGAGTTGATCACGGGCACCGCCGACACCTTCAGCGTCTGCTTTGGCGAGGTGACGGTGACGTCGTACCACATGACGCCGTCGTTGGAGGACTGCTGGTAGCCCAGCGAGGCGCCCTCGTACTCCGGGATCTGTGGCCCTTCGCCGGGGTATTCGGGGATCAGGTAGTGACGGTCCAGCTGTGACGGGTTGGTCGTGAACACCGCCAGAACGCCGGCATTGGCGAGCAGCGTTGCGACCGATTCGCCGTCGGCTGCACCGCGCCCGAGCGGGGCAGGTTCATGCAGCGGTTCGGCAGCAAAGACCACAATGGGGACTTCTTCGGCCTGCGCGACACCGAGCTGTTCTTCCAGCCAGCCCAGTTGTCCCGTTGTCGCGGCGCTAGCTTCCAGGGAGCCTTCGGAGTTGTCGAGCACGATCACCCGCAGGGCCGCGCCGTTCTGCTCGGCTGTGAAGGAGTAGTAACGGTTGACATCCCCGCCGGGGGTGGGCGCGCCGGAGGAGTCCGGGATGATGCTGGCCGCGTCCGCGCCGGACCCGAACGGCTGCGGGGCTCCCGCAAACGCTTCGGCCCACGGCGTTTCTCCCTGTTGCCCAGGCACGTGGTCGTAGTGGCCGAGCGCCGCGAACGTTGGAAGCCCGCCCAGTGGCGCAAGCAGTTCGGGCAGCTGGGCGAAGTCGGCCTGCTGGGCTTCGTCGGCGGCTTGGCCTGTGCCTTCCAGTGGCCCGCGCGCGTCGCCGCCGAGCACCGCGAACGTGGGCCCTCCGGGCTGCGCAGCGTAGGCAGCGATCTGTTCGGCCGCCGACTTGAGGTTGACGCTGGGCTGGGCGTCGGTGACCGCTGAGCACTGCGTGCGGCACATGGCGCTGGTGAAGAACGCGAAGGAGATCGTGCCGGGCTTGTCGGAGGGGGTTGGCGTGACTGACGTCAGCGCTGGAGGGTTGACGGTTTCGTTGCTGTCAAACCGCCAGATCGACGCGGTGTCCCAGCCGGTAGAACGTGCTGAAAGCACTTCTGCGACCCCCTGCCCGGCGGCGTCTTCGCTGCCGGCGTAGCCGCCGACCGCCCACGCGTGTTCGCCGGAGAGGCCGGTTGCCACGGCCAGCACCGGGTCGGTCTTGAGCTCACCGTCGCCGTTGGTGCCAGTCGAGGCGAACTGGCCACCGCTTATGTCCTGCCAGCCGCCTTCGGTCTGGCGCAGCAGGTCGCCGTCGCCGGGCGGAAAGCTGCTCAGTTCTCCGTTTGCGGTCGCGGGCGGTGCGATCGATACGTACGCGCGCAGGTCCCCGTTTGATTCACGGAATGGGGCCAAAGCTACAGCCACGCCGGAGAGCGGCTGCGAGGCGTACTGGAAGCTCTGACCGGCCGCTTCGCGCACAAGCATGACGGCATTCCCGGCTGCGATCAGGCCTCCGTCGGGCAGCCCGGCGACTAGCCGCAGACGGCCGGCCGCCAGCCGCGGAGTGGTGGGGAGCAGCGATTCCCCGACCGCTTCCCAGTCGCCGCCGGGTCCAAGTGTGATCAGGTTGCCGCCGGCGACCGCGAAGACTTCGTTCCCGGCGACCGTCACCGAGGTGATGTCCTCGCCGGAGTCGCCGTGCGGCGGTTCTTCGGTGATCCAGTGTTCGCCGTTGTAGTGGAGGATCGTTCCGTCTGCGCCCACCGCCCAGCCTTCGCCGGACGGCGCGAAGGCCACCGAGTTCAGCTGCGCCTGCGTGAGCGAGACCGACTGAGGGTCTTCGCTCCAGGAGCTGCCGTTCCAGCGCAGTATGACCCCGAACTGTCCGACCGCAAACGCGCTTGAGGGGCCGGCGAAGGCGACGCCGAGCAGGTTGATGTGGCGCGCGCGCGGGGGGGTTGTGGCCACCAGCCAGCCGGCACCGGCTTCGTAGTGCAGGCTGGCGCCGTTCAGTCCAACCGCCAGCGCGCCTGATTCTTCGGCAAGCCCATCGCTGCCTGGCGGTAGTGCGACACTGGTCAGCGGCCAGCGGTCCGGCAAGGGCCAGGATGTCAGCGGACTGGACTGGCCTGTGGACCACCGGCCGACGGCCTTGGTGCCGCCTAGCCAGCCTGAGTTGGGTTCGGTGAAGGACTCGCCGTGTTCGGGTGTGTACCCGGGCGCGATCACGCGTGTCCAGATGCCGTGCGAGTAGACGTGGATGGCTCCTTCGCCGAGCGCCAGCGCGACCTGGCCGGACGGAGTGTTGAAGAATGCGTCCGGCACTGTGGCCAGGCCGAGCGCTTCTTCGCAGGAGTTGGCCACGGGCAGCGAGCACCACGAGGTGACCGAGTTGGCTTTGCCTCCGGCCCCTTCTTCATAGCGCGCCACGACGCGACTGGCTTCATAGCCGGGCAGGTGCACCTTGGCTTCGACCCACACGCCGTGGCCTTCCGGTTCGGCCTTGACCGCTTGCGGTTCGACAAAGGCACCCGGTTGCTTTGCAAGCGCGCCGGTGAGGTCCAGCGCGTCCAGGCCCAGGCCGTGCGGGGGGAAGTGCCACGCGTCGTCGTAGAAGTGGCCGAGGATCAACCCCACACCGGTGTGCGTGGCCACTTCGAATGTGCCCCAGAGTTCGCCGGCACCCTGAAGATCGCCCGCGCGGAAAGTCATTGGTGCCGCGCCTGCCACTCCGGCCGGCGGCAGCGGAGTGTCCTGGAGGGTCCATTTGCCGTCCTTGAGATACCCATAGACCTGCGAGCCGGCGGTAAGCAGGCCGAAGACATGCCCTTCGGGGTTCTGCTCCACGCGCAGCTGCGCATACAGCTCTGCTTCGCTGGTGACGGCGTTGTTGTTCAGCAGCGGCGCCAGCGTGTTGGTCGCTGCGGGGTCGTATTGGAAGGCCCCGCCCGGCGTCCTATGGAATACGGCCAGCCTCCTGGCGATGGTGGTCGCTTCGGTCTGTACCACCCACAGCCAAGCTTCTCCGGAGGGCGTGACGCCTCCGCTTACATAGACCCCGCCGTTGGCGTTGACATCGAGCTTGTCGGCGGGGAGAAGTTGGTAAGGCTTCTGCCCACCGGGTTCGCGCAGCACTTCCAC
>CAJCIJ010000132.1 GCA_903970315.1 Actinomycetota bacterium | reverse complement strand
CCGAACTGCGCTGGACCGCCGATGGTCCCGCGCCGGTGTGCCACCGAGTGCTCACCTTGCGCGACGTGATCGGACGCCTGGAACGCTACGAGCCGGCTCGGGCAATCACGCGCGCTGCACTTCAGTGCCATGCCGAGGACCCGCGGGTGTCCGTGCGCGCGCTTCGCGGCGAGCTGCAGCGCATCGACGCCAGCCGCATCGTGCTCAACCGCGGGTTGCGCGAAGCGGTCCTCGCCCGGATCTCCTCCGGCGAGCTCAGCGCCAGTGAGATAGCGATTCGCTGTAACCGCATGCGACGCGACGCCCGCGGGCATCTCACCGGCGAGACAAGCTGGCTGGCACGGCGAGTCGGTCTCTCAGCGGAGGCCGGCGGCACCGCGCCAACCCCGTGGATCCACAGCGACGTGCTCGCCCTCGTGGCGCGCTGTGGCCTGGGCGTAAGCCCACACGAGGTCGAGCTCGGCTGACGCCGGCTCGACAGGCACGCATGGAAAACCTCGGGCCGCGCCGAACGCGTGGCCCTCCAATGAAAGGAGCAAGGAATGCTCACCTCGATTGCGCTCGCTCTGGCGGGCGCCTGTCACGTTGCGGCCGCCCTCACGGGTATCGCCGCATCCTGGGTCGCGCCGGTCACGGCGGGCCTGTTCTCGCAGTACGCCCCAGCCGGAGAAGTCGAACATCTCGGCGGCCTCTTGGTGGGGGGTGCGTTTGACCTTGTACTCGCGGTCCTGGGTGGATGTCTGGCCGCACGCGTCATGCACGCGGCCCGCATTCATTGGAGCTGGGCAGCTGTGGCCGGCGTGGCCGCGCTCACCGTCCACGCTCTGGGGCTTGGCGGCGTTGTCTCGGGGCTGCCTCTGCTCGGCCGCGTCGGCTGGCACAGCGCCGTCATCGGAGCCTCGATCGCCGCTTGGCGTGGCGCTCGGTTGCAGCGGGCCCAGGAGGCCCAGCAGTCAGGCCTGGCCAGCGGTGTGTACATGCACACCCCCGCGGCGGCTGTGCGGGCGCTCTGGCTGGCCGGTCTGCCGGTTGGTCACCGGGCCGTCGCGGCGATCTCAAAGCGGGTCGCGGCCAGCACAGCCCCATCCGGGGAGCCGGTCCTGGCGGGCAGGCTGCCGGACGGTACGCACCGATTCCTCCTGCGTTGCGCCGGGTGGCTGGGGACCGCGGTCGGCGGGATCGGGATGCTGGTGAGTGCGGCACGCAGGGCCACCGAGGCCGGGCGCGGCTTCGGTGGCGATCAGTCCATCGGGGAGGGGTCTGTGCTGCTTGGGACCGACGACCACGGGGGTGCCGTATCGGTGCCCACACGTCACAGCGTGGTCGTCGGCGCTTCGGGGGCCGGCAAGACCGTCACCATGCGCCGGATGCTCGGCGTCGCCAGCGCGCACATGGGCGTGGTGGCCATCGACGGGAAGGGCGACGCGGAGCTGGAGGCCGACCTGCAACGGTTCGCGTGCGCGGCCAGCCGGCGGTTTGCGTCCTGGAGCCCCGAGCAGGAGACCCGCTACAACCCATTTGCGCACGGCTCCGACACCGAGATTGTCGATAAGGCGCTGGCGGCCGAGAGCTGGGGTGACGACTACTACCTGCGCCTGGGCCAGCGGTTCCTCGGCTTCGCGGTCCGCGCGTTGCGGTTGGCCGGGCGTCCGATCACGCTCGCCGGGCTGGCTCGCTATGTCGATCCCGATCGGCTCGGCGAGCTTGCTCCAGAGATTGAATCTGCCCGCACGGGCGCATTCAACGAGCTGATCGCCGCCATACCCGCGCTTGACCGCGGTGAGCGGCAGGCCATCGCCGGCACCCAACATCGGCTCGCCGCCATGGCCGAGTCCGACGTCGGGGTGCTGCTGGAACCGGCGCCAGGCCATCCCACGATCGACCTGTTGGAGTCCGTCGTCGGCGGAGATGTCGCGTACTTCAACCTGAGCGCCGACTCGCGGCCCGCGCTGTCACGGATGGTGGGGGCGGCCGTGATCAGGGACCTGGTCTCGATCTCGGCGACGCTGATCAGCCGCCGGCATCCCGCGCCGACCGTGCTCATGCTCGACGACATCCAGGCGTTTGCCACCGATGCCGCCCTGGGCGGGATCGCGAGCCTGTTTGCCCGCGGTCGGCAAGCCGGCATGATGCTCCTGCTGGGAACCCAGTCCCTGGCCGACCTAGGCGGCGACTACGGCGCCGGGGTCATGGATCAGCTGATGGACAGCCGGGCCACGCTGGTTGTCCACCGGCTGCCCGGGCACCGCTCGGCCCTTCGTGCCTCGCAGGAGCTCGGAGACCACGAGGGGCACGCCGTCAGCGAGCAGCTCGCCGGTGGCTACGGTCAGTGGCGATCGCGGGGGCAGGCCACCCGCAGCCTCGTGCAGATCCCCAACGTGCGTCCGCGCGAGCTCATGGACCTGCCCACCGGGGTGGCCGTCGTCAAGACCACCGGCCGGGCACCGTCCCTGGTTCACGTCCTGGCGCCCGAGTGAGCACCGGACACTGGGTTGTGACGGCCAGCGAACTGGCAGCAGGCGCGATCGGCATCCGCCGGTCGCGCCTGGCCGTGTCGCTACTGGCGTTCGGCCCCCTGCGGGCCTTTTTGCGTTTAAGCGCCAGGTTTGACCGCGTTCTGGAGCTCGGGGGGCCGCTTTCGCGGCGCCGGCGCGTGAGCCGACCGCCGGTTGCGAGGGGCCCGACCCAGGCCGCTCCTAGCGTGCGCCGCTCTGCAATTCGATCTAGGAGGCAACATGCCTTATGCAAGTCTCAACCGCGTCACGCTGATAGGAAACCTCACCCACGACCCCGAGCTGCGCGAGCTGCCCTCCGGTCGCACGGTGTGCCACATCCGCGTGGCCTGCAACGGCCGCCGCCGCAACGAGGACGGCAGCTATGACTCAAAGCCCAACTACTTCGACGTGAGTGTGTTCGGAGCCCCTGGCGAGAGCGTCCACCGTTATCTCCAGAAAGGCCGTCCCGTCGCCGTCGACGGCCGGCTTGAATGGAGCGAGTGGGAGACCGCCGACGGGCAGCGGCGTCAGTCCGTCACGATCGTGGCCAGCGACGTGCAGTTCCTGCGCGGCGGGGAGTCCACGGAGGGCTCCGATGAGCTCGACGGCGACGACGGGCTCGGGTCAGCTCAGGGGGCCGAGGCGCAGCTGGTCGCCTAGCGACCGGC